>JARGFH010000004.1 GCA_029210695.1 Acidimicrobiia bacterium | reverse complement strand
CTGGGTTTGATGGAGACTCGGTTGTTTGGTTTCCAAGTCATCCGGTAGTGGTCAGTTGAGCGTAGTGAGCCTCCTCAAACTCATCGACCGCACCGTCCCCGACGACCTCGACATCCACCTCGTCGCCGACAACTACGCCACCCACAAACACGACAACGTCACCAAATGGCTCGAACACCCCTCCCGTCGAGACCGGTGGCACATCCACTACACCCCGACCTCGTCGTCGTGGCTGAACCTGATCGAACGCTGGTTCAAAGAGCTCACCGACAAACGCCTACGCCGCGACAGCTTCACCAGCGTTCAGCAACTCATCGCCTCCATCGAACTATGGACTCAAGCCTGGAACAACGACCCGAAACCCTTCATCTGGCACAAGACCGCCGAAGAAATCATTGCCAAAGTCAAACGAGGACGAGCCGCCCTCAACCAGATCACTGAATCCGCGACAGACCACTAGTTGCTAGTCGCGAGTTGCTAGTCGCGAGTTGCTAGTCGCGAGTTGCTAGTCGCTAGTCGCGAGTTCCTAGTCGCGAGTCGCGAGTTCCTAGTCGCGTTTCTCCCCCGCGTCAGCGGGGGAGATGCCGAGTCCACGAGGCAGAGGGGGCAACACAAGCCACCAAGAGCCCCCCTCCCCTCCGCTTCGCTCCGGGACTCCCCCCAACCTCCGGCGGTGGGAGAACGCAAAACAAGCTGCACAACCCAGTCGCGTTTCTCCCCCGCGTCAGCGGGGGAGATGCCGAATCCACGAGGCAGAGGGGGCAACTGAGCCGGACGGACTCATGGGCGAGCTACATCAGGAATGCCGTCTCCCAGCCCCTCACTGAGTTGAGCCGGGCAATCGCGTTGGCGACGCGCAGCTCATCGACTGAGATCACTCGTTCGCGGATCCGAGCCTCGTCGAGCAGTTCCGCCCGGTACGTACCCGGTAGGCAGCCGGACGTGACCGGTGGCGTCCACCATTCACCGTCGAGCAATACCGCCAGGTTGCCGACCGTCGTCTCTGTGATCTCGTCCGCTTCGTTCCACAACACGACGTCGGGCGCCTCTGGATGCCGGTTGAGGGCAGCCTCGTAGACACTGCGACTCGTGGTCTTGTGATAGAGGAGCGGATCCAAACGATCGACGGGTCGGTCGTCCAGCACCAACCGCACCACAACGTCTGCGAGTGGCAGCGGGCCAGCCTCGACCACCATCCCCCCGGTCCGATCAACGAGTAGGCGCACGATTGACGCTGCCGTCAACCGGTCGGTGGCTGCCTTGATCGAAGCTTCCACGATCGAGGCGTCGATCGGAACATCGAAATACCAGGCGGACTCCATGAGACGATTGAGATGCCGGTCCAGCAACCAGACCCCCGACCCCGGTCGCCACACCATCGTCTCGAGCAGTCGGAAGTCTGCGGTGCGCCGGGCAAGGATCTCAGCTTTGAGAAGCGCCTCGCGATACTCACCCCCGGCGGTCGAGTCGATCGTGATACCACCGCCGGTCCCGTAGTGAGCGACTCCGTGCTCAACGTCGACGAGGACGGTCCGAATGGCCACATTGAAAGCCCATTCCGGCCGGCCATCGACACCGGGGCCACCAAAACCAATGGTCCCGCAATACACCCCGCGCGGCCGGTGTTCGAGAGCCCGGATGATGCCCATCGTCGCCACCTTCGGAGCCCCGGTGATGGAGGCGCTCGGGAACAACGCCCGAAAAACCGTCAGAAGCGAGGTGCCGGGTTCCGTCGTCGCAGTCACGGTTGAGGTGAGCTGCCACAACGTGTCGTACTTCTCGGCAGTGAAGAGGGCGGGCGTATCGACCGATCCGACCGCGGCTACCCGGCCGAGATCGTTGCGGACCATGTCCACGATCATGACGTTCTCGGCCCGATCCTTCTCGGAGGCGAGAAGGGCGAGCCGATGCTCTTCATCATCGGCCGTCACCAGTCCGCGCGGGGCAGTGCCCTTCATCGGCCGGCACATGATCCGGCCATCAGCCCACTCGAAGAACAACTCCGGCGAAGCCGAAGCAATCTGCCAGCGTCCGGCGTCGATGAAGGCTCCATAGCCGCAAGCCTGCGACGCCGTGAGGTCCAGGTACAACGACCGGGCGCTGCCGGAGAACGGTGCCGACATGCCGATCGTGTAGTTCACTTGATACGTTTCGCCTCGCTTGATGAGTTCCCTGATCTCGTCGACGGCGTGGCCGTGACCGCTTTCGTCGACCGATGCGATCCAGTCACCCAGCGTGTATCCGGCTGCGGGTGCTGCACTCGTCGGAGACCGATGCGGAAAGACGGCGAACCAGGCAGCCGGAAACCCGTCGAATTCGCCGGCCGGTGAGGACACCACCTGGAGCGTCGGATCCAAACCGGGAGCGGCTTCATAGGACACGAACCCGGCCACCCAGCTTCCCCGCTCTACCGCCGCCTCGGCGGCATCGAGCACATCTGCCACCTCGCCGGCAGAGCCGGCGATGAGCAGGTGGTCCGCGTCCGACAACTCGAACGAGCGACGGCGGTGCGGTCTCAGGTCATCGAATCGTGCGTATGGCGGGCGATCGGTGCTCGTGCGGGGCTCCACGTTCGGGTGATGGTATCCGCCCATGATGGCCGGGACGAGCGGCACGTGTCGCTACCCTGCCGGGCGGACATGCCCGTCGATCTCCACACCCACAGCCGCTATTCAGACGGCTCCGACTCGCCGCGACAACTCGTCGAGGCGGCCCAATCCATCGGCCTGACCGCATTGGCGCTCACGGATCACGACACACAGGACGGCATTCCGGAAGCCCGGGAGGCTGCCCGGAATCTCGCCATCGAACTCATACCCGGAGTGGAGATCTCCTGCGAATGGGAACCGGGAACGCTCCATCTGGTCGTCCTGTTCCTCGAACCCCGGTCGGGACCCCTTCAGGACCGCCTGAACCGCCTGCAGGAAAGTCGGGCCCAGCGCAACAATCGCATCGTGGAACGACTCAACGACCTCGGCATCGACATCACAACAGACGAGGTCGCCCGGGAGGCGGGAGTTGGCGTCGCCGGGAGGCCGCACCTGGCCGCCCTGCTCGTCCGCAAAGGAGTCGTAGAGGATATGCGGGCGGCGTTCGACGAGTACCTCGGCAACGGCCGGCCTGCCTACGTTGGGCGTGAGCGGCTGACCCCCGAGGAGTCGATCGACCTGGCGCTCCGGTCTCGTGCCCTGCCGATCCTCTCGCACCCCTACACGATGGGGCTCGATTCGGAAACGCAATTTCGGGAGGCCTTCTCCCACCTCGCCGGCATCGGCCTCGCCGGAGTCGACTGCTACTACCCCGAATACTCGATTGAAGAGCGGGCCGCGCTGGCCGAGGTGACCAGATCGTTCGGAATGATCCCTTCCGGCGGTTCTGACTACCACGGAACTTACAAAACCGGCCTCGAGTTGGGAACCGGTTGGGGCGACCTCGTCGTCGCAGACGAGGTGCTCGAAGAACTGAAAGCGGCGCAGGCCGCCCTGCCGCGATGAGCCGCCGGACGACCATCGGCGCCGCGGCACTAGTCGTCTCCGGTGGGATCGTGCTGTCCAGGGTCCTCGGCCTGCTGCGCGATCTGCTCATCGCCAACCTCCTCGGAGCAACCGCCGCCGGCGATATCTACTTCGCCGCCTTCTTCATTCCCGACCTGCTCTTCTACCTCATGGCGGGCGGGTACATGACCATCACGTTCATCCCGATCCTCTCCCGCTACTTCGTCGACGACGACGAAGAAGGGGCGTGGCGGTCGTTCGCAGCCGTCGTTCGCCCCGTCACGCTCGTGATGACGGTCCTCACCGCACTGACCATCATCTTTGCCAGGCCGCTCGTGGATCTGCTCTTCGTCAGGTTGTCCGACTGGCTGCCGGTTTCAGATGCTGCCAAACGACTCACTGAGGCCCAGCTGACGGAGGTCGCTTCACTGACCAGGATCGTCGCTCCCGCCCAGCTCTTCTTCCTGCTGGGTTCGCTGCTCATGGCTGTGCAGTACGCCAAACGGCAGTTCCTCATTCCGGCGCTGGCCCCCCTCGTCTACAACCTGAGCATCATCGCCGGAGGACTGATCAGCTGGGCCATCGGCAAGCCGTCCCCGGCCGGATTCGTTTACGGAGCACTGGCCGGAGCAATCATCGGCAACTTCTCACTCCAGGTCTACGGAGCCAGACGAGCCGGGCTCCGGTGGATGCCGGGCACACCATGGCGGCACCCTTCCGTTTGGGAGTATGCGGTACTGGCTCTTCCCCTCATGCTCGGTCAATCGATTGCCGTACTCGATGAACAGTTCGTGCGGATCTTCGGTCAATGGGCAGGCGAGGGGTCGATTACCCAACTCGGCCTGGCACGGCGGCTCAACATGCTGCCGGTCGGGATGATCGCCCAGGCGGCCGGTGTGGCTGCCTACCCGTTCCTCACCAGGCTCTTTGCCGAGGGCCGCCACGCAGAGTTGGCCGCCACCCTGCGGAGAGCACTCCAGTACACGTTCTTTGCGGGAGCGGCCGCCACCGCCGCCGTCCTCGCCGCATCGCAACCGGCCGTCAAAGTGGTTTTCGAAAGAGGCGAGTTCACGACCGCCGCCACGGTGGGAACAGCGGCGGCCCTGGTCCCGTACGCATTCAGTATCCCCGTCTGGGGGGCCCATCAGCTGTACGCCCGCGGCTTCTACGCACGACGGGAGATGTGGGTGCCCGTCACTACGGGGACCATCGGTACGGTGGTCGGAGTCGGCCTCTACATCTGGCTCTTCGAGCTGATGGGCACGCCCGGGATGGCACTGGCCAGCACGCTGGCGATGGTCGTCTACACCGTGCTCATGGCCACCATTTGGTACCACAGGACCGGCACCGCCGAACTCAGGCCGCTGCTGATCTCGGCGACCCGGAGCGCGGTGGCGGCCGGGCTGGCGGCGATAGCCGGCTGGTGGGCAGTGTCCTCAGTCACCGGCGATATCGCCGAGTCGAGCTTCTGGCGATCTCTCGGATCGCTGGCGGTCGGGGCCCTGGTGGTCGGCGCGGTGTTTGTCGGGGTAGCGCGGCTGTTGCGAGCACCGGAACTAGCCGGACTGCGCCGCCGCCAGCGATAGGCAATAGAACCCACAACCTAGAACCTAGAACCGCTTTCCTATCCCATCTGCCCATCGGTGATTCCGTGGATACTCAGTTCGGTCGTCGTGTGGCGAGGGGACCTCACAACCCTGCGCTGACCCGACCGAACCCAGGCGGTCGGGAGGTTGCGGGGCGTGAGCATCGCTTCGGACGCCAGCTCCTCTTCGATGAGCTGATGAATCGCCGCCATGATCGCCGCAGTCTCAGAAGGCCCAATGCCACCGCGAATCCGGATCTCGCTATTCATGCAGTTCCACCAGCTCGATCAGCGTTCCCGCCAGTTCTTTGGGGTGCACAAACGCGATCTTTGCTCCCCTCCCACCCATACGCGGCGACTGGTCGATGAGACGCACTCCCTCAGCTTTGAGGTGGGCCAGCGCGTCGTCGATTGAGGGAACGGCGTATGCAACATGGTGAAGGCCCGGGCCGTTCTTCGCCAGGAAGCGGCCGACGGGCGAGTCATCGGACAGCGGTCGGAGCAATTGCACGAACGAACCCCCAACGGGAATCATCGCCTCCTCGACCCCCTGCTCCTCGACGACCTCACGGGAGAGCGGCTCGACGCCGTATTGCCGTCGATAACCGGCAAGGGCCTCGTCGAGATCTGCGACGGCGATAGCAACATGATCGAGGTTGAGGAGCTTCACGGTTTCTGAGACTACCGGGAATGACGTTGCGTTACCTCAGGTAGGCTCCCGGTCAGGAGGTAGAGATCAATGGGTGCAGTCATCAGCGGGATCGCCCGCACAGCGATCGGCAAGTTCGGAGGGAGCCTGTCGCCGCTTCACGCCGTGGATCTCGGCGGCAGAGCGATCGAAGGAGCGCTCGAGCGCTCGGGACTGGATGCCGACAAGGTCGACGAAGTGATCTTCGGACAGGTACTTCAGGCGGGAGAAGGTCAGATCACTTCCCGCGTTGCCGCCACTCGAGCCGGCATCCCCATGACCGTCCCGGCAATCACGATCAACAAGGTGTGCCTATCCGGCCTGGCCGCCATCGGGCTCGCCGACCGTTCGATCCGACTCGGTGAGGCGTCGTTCGTGGTGGCCGGCGGCATGGAGTCGATGACGAACGCGCCGCACGTCCTCAGGGAACTGCGCAACGGTACCCGACTCGGCGATGCCACGCTTGTCGACGTAATGTTGCATGACGGGCTCTACTGCGCCTTCGACCATTGCACGATGGGCGAGAGCTCAGATCACAAGAATCGCCAACTCGGGATCAGTCGTGAAGAACAGGACGAGTGGTCTGCTGAAAGCCATGCCCGCACAATCGCGGCGGCCGAGAGCGGTGCCTTCGCGGACGAAATCGTCCAACTCTCCATCCCGCAGCGAAAGGGAGACCCCATCCTCTTCGACGCCGACGAAGGTGTGAGGGCAGGGACCACCGCCGAGTCACTCGGTCGCCTCCGACCGGCCTTCGTGGAAGATGGCACGATCACCGCCGGCAACTCGTCACAGATATCGGACGGCGGAGCAGCAGTCATCGCCGCCGATCGCAAAGCAGCTGAGGCGGCCGGCCTCCCGATCCTCGCCGAGGTCATCGCCTACGGCCAAATCGGAGGAAGGGACGCCACGCTGCACGAACGGCCGGCCGAAGCCCTCCAGGTCGCACTGAAGAAAGCAGGGATGAACGCCTCGGATCTCGATCTCGTCGAGATCAACGAAGCGTTCGCGGCCGTCGCCCTCTGGTCGGCCAGACTGCTCGACATCCCGGTTGACAAGGTCAATGTCAACGGCGGCGCGGTTGCGCTGGGTCATCCGATCGGTGCCACCGGCGCCCGGCTCGTCGTGACGCTGATCAATGCCCTCCGGCAGCGGGGAGGCGGCATCGGAGCAGCCACCCTGTGCGGCGGCGGTGGACAGGGTGACGCGCTCATAGTGAAGGTGGCCTGAAATGACTGAAACACCCGACCGGAACCTCGCCTTCGATCTCGCCCGGGTAACGGAGACCGCCGCCATGGCCGCGGCCCGCTGGCAGGGTCGTGGAGACAAAGAGGGCGTCGATCAGGCGGCGGTCGACGGCATGCGGGCCATCCTCCGGTCGGTCGACATGGACGGCATCGTCGTTATTGGTGAGGGCGAGAAGGACGAGGCTCCGATGCTCTACAACGGCGAAGCCGTCGGTAACGGCAACGGTCCAATGGTCGACGTCGCCGTTGATCCCGTCGATGGAACCACGCTTTCCGCCCAGGGAATGCCGGGGGCCCTGGCGGTCATCGCGGTTTCGGATCGTGGATCGATGTATTCGCCCGGATCCGTGGTCTACATGGACAAGATCGCCGTCGGCCCGGCCGCGGCCGGAAAGATCGATCTCGATGCCCCGGTCGAGGACAATCTCCACGCCGTCGCGGCGGCCGAGGGCAAGGACGTCAACGACATCACGGCCATCATCCTCGACCGTCCACGCAATCAGCGGTACATCGACGCAGTGCGCCGCGTCGGCGCCCGCATCCGCCTGATCCGTGATGGTGACATCTCGGGCGCCATCGCCACCGCAGAAGAAGACACGGGCATTGACATCCTGCTCGGTATCGGTGGATCCCCCGAGGCCGTAATTGCTGCCGCGGCCCTGACGTGCACGGGTGGCGAGATTCAAGCTCGCCTCTGGCCGCGCGACGAGTCTGAGCGGATCTACGCACGTGAGAATGGCCTCGACATCGACTCCGTGCTCACCCAACGAGACCTGGTCAGGTCGGACAACGTGTTCTTCGCCGCCACCGGTGTGACCGGCGGCGAGTTCCTTCGCGGAGTTGAGTTCTTCGCCGACGGGGCTCGCACGCATTCGGTCGTGATGCGTTCGAAGACGGGATCCGTCCGCTGGTTACACGCTCGCCACGACTTCAACAAGCTGCGTGAGATCAGCGCCCTCGTTTACGACTGAGGCCAACAGGTTCTGAGTTCTAGGTTCTGAGTTCTAGTCGGCGTCTTCGCCATCGGAAGTTCCGATACTCCGCACCCGTGGGAGAATATCGGCAGGAGATGATCGATATGACACGACGTTCCAACATTCTGCTACTCATGGTGATCGCCTTGCTCTTTGCCGCTTGCGGGAGCGATGACACGGGCGATGGGATCGCCACCCTCGAGAATTCGACGACGACCCCTGCACCCGTCAACACCTCCACAACCACGCAAACTGAGTTCAGCGAGGATCAGGCACTCGAGTTCTCGCAGTGCATGCGAGATCAGGGTCTGGACTTCCCCGACCCGACGCTCGACGCCGAGGGCAACCTGACCATGGATGAACTCGACATGATGGCGTTTGGCTCTACTCCCGAGGAGATCCAGGCCACACTCGAGACGGCGATGACTGCCTGTTCGGAGTACCTGGAAGGCGTTTCGTTCGGAGGAGGACAAATGCCGGACCTCGTCGAGTTACAGGACACGTTCCTCGAGTTCACGACGTGCATGCGTGAGAACGGCTACGACATGCCCGATCCCGACTTCTCGACCGGCATGAGCGGGTTCTTCGAGCTGGGTGCCGGGATCGATCAGAACGACCCGGTTTTTCAAGCCGCGATGGCGCAATGCCAGGGGATCTTCACTCAGCTACAACCCTGATCGGCGGCTCCCTCGCCTACCGGTATGGAGCTAGGCGAGGACCCGGAGGACGGTTAGGCGGTCACACCTGCCACTGCCAGCGCTTCGATCAACGAATCTGAAACTGGATGTCCCGTGGCCTCGAGCTTCGCCCGCGGGTGCGATCCGCTGGCGTAGAGGACGCACTTGATGCCGAGACCCTCGGCAGCATCGGCATCGTCGAGCGCATCTCCAATCATCACCACCGTCGTAGGATCGAGCGGTGTCCCGATCTTGTGAGCGACGTGCTCCAGGTGTCGAACGAGGCTGCCGTATTTGCGGTCCCCCCTCCCTGCCCGCAATCCATCGATCGCGACCAACCTATCCCCGATTCCCCGCCCTGCCAGCGCCTCGAGCAACTCATCGTGAGGAAACATCGACAGAAGCGACTGGGTCCAGCCGGCGTCGTCGACTGCCTCCATGGCCGCCAGAGCATCAGGCGTCAGTTGCGCCTCAGCCAGTGCTTCCCGGTAAGCGTGGTGGAACACGATATCGAGTTGTTCCCACTCCTCATCACTGACCGGGCGGCTCAAGAGGTGTTCGTAAAACAAGACGACCGGGCGCGTATATCCGGCTCGATAGTCGTCGGCTGTAATCGGGCCGGCATTGAATGACGCCAACGCAACATTGACCGACTGCACGACCTGCTCGAGGTCGTTGAGAAGTGTCCCGTTCCAATCCCATACGACGTGCTGCATGAGCCTCAAAGGGTAGCGCTAGGTGAGCGCCGCCAGCACCCGGTCGTAGGTCGGTGCCATTTCGGACCAATCGAATCGCCCGAGTGGGACCTTGAGGGACGCAGCCGCAGCTCGACGCTCGGCCGGGTGCCCGAGCGCCCAGCGGAGTCGTTCTTGAAGTTCACCTTCCTGATAGAGCGACAGATCGTGGACCGATTCGGGCATGATCTCCGGATATGACAGGCGGTCCGGAAGAACCGGAAACGCACCGGCGTATGCGGCTTCCACGACCGCGATACCGAAGAACTCATGAAGTGCCGTGCTCGCAACCACGTCGGCACTCCGAAGCAGTCGCACATACGCCTCCTCATCTGCAAACCCGAAGTGGATCAGGTGATCCGCTAGTCGGTGCTCGGCTTCGGCGAACTCCTCAGGCACCTGCCGGAAGTTCTCCCCGCAGACGGCCAGGCGAAAACCGACGCCATCGTCGGCGACCCCGAACAGGGCCCGGAAGAACGCAGCCGGATCCTTGTCATGCTCCCAGCGTTGATTCCACAGAATCAGCGGCGGCTCGCTCCCACTCGATGTGGCGACTTCGTCGAGGCGGTGCAAGTCGACACCGACATGCAGCACCGACGACCTGGCTCGAACCGCGTCGATCAGGTGTTCGTGCGTGAAGTCCGGGAACTGACGAAGGAATCCCGGCAGCTGTTCGAACGCGACATCCCGGTGAAAGGCAGAGTTGAAGAGAACCAGATCAGCGGACTGCATAGACGCCCAGTTGACATAGGCGTACTGGAAATCCGAACGCAGCTGCGGCGACCACGGGTAGGTGAACTGGCTCTCGTGCAGGTAGTACGCAACGGGCGTATCGCCGAGGCTCTTCCTGGCAGCTCCCAAATAGGCCGGAAGATCGAGCATGTCGGTGGCCAGGACTAAGTCGGGCCGGCCGTGCTGCCGGACCCATTGCTCCGTCTCCTCAGCGAGTGTCACAGCACCACCCCGCATCCGCCAGGTCCAGAACCTGGCCGGCAGAGTCAGCAGATGGATGTCGTGGTGGCTGTGACCGGCATAGCCATCGGCCCAGGCCTGGTGGGATCCACCGAAATACGGCTCAACAAGGAGAATGCGCATCTACCGGGCAGCCTATCCGCCCGCCCGGGGGCGGATCCTGCGGGAGGGAAGGTGCGGCCGTCAGATCTCGCGGCGACCCACCAGTGCCCGCCCGAGGGTCAACTCGTCGGCGTAGTCCAGGTCTCCTCCAACGGGGAGGCCGCTTGCGAGTCTCGTCACCTTCACGCCGAGAGGTTTCAGCTCACGAGCGAGATACATGGCAGTCGTGTCGCCCTCGATCGTCGGGTTCGTCGCCACGATCAGCTCCTCGATTCCCTCGTTGCCGATCCGAACGCGCAACTCTGAGATCCGCAACTGGCCGGGGCCGATTCCATCGATCGGAGAAAGGGCTCCTCCCAGCACGTGGTAGCGCCCGCGAAACTCCTGTGTTTTCTCAATGACGACGATCTCCTGGGCCCGCTCGACAACACACACGATGGTTGGGTCGCGCCTGAGATCGCGGCAAATCGTGCATTCTTCCGCACCGGTGACGTTGAAACACCGGCCACACAACCGCACCTGATCCCGCATGTCGATGATGGCGCTGGCCAGACGCTGAGCATCGGCCCGCTCTGTGTTGAGCAGATGGAACGCGAGCCGCTGGGCCGACTTCTGGCCAATCCCGGGCAGTCGCGCCAACTCGTCGATGAGTCGCTGAATTGGCCCTTCAAACATCAACCGAGTAGACCGCCGAGATCGAGTCCGCCGGTCAACCCACCCAGCGATTGCTGCGCAGCATCGGCTGCGTTTTTCATCGCCTGGTTGACGGCTGCCACGACCAAATCGCCGAGCATCTCGGCATCGTCCGGGTCTATCACAGCCGGGTCGATCTCGACGGTGACGACCTCATTCGAGCCCGTAACCGTTGCCTTGACCATGCCGCCTCCGGCGCTCCCGTCAAACGTGGCGGCGGCCAGTTCGTTCTGCGCGGCGGCGAGTTGTTCCTGCATCTGCTGCGCCTGCTGCATCAGCTTGCGCATGTCTTGAGGTCTCATACCCATGACGGAGAGAGTATCACTAGACGACATTCAGGATGGCCCTTCGGTGCCGACCTGACGGATTCCCCAACCGGGCAGCTCGACGCAGGTCTAGGTGTTGTCTACCTCGTCAACCACTTCTGCACCGAGGAACTCGGTCATCAAGCTGGTCGGATCGGTTCCCTCCGCCGGCGCTTCAGCCAGGTCGTCCTTGTCGGGAATGAGCGGCAGCTCCGTTACCTCTGCCAACTGAGGATCACCGAAGGCCCTGAACTCAATCGTGACATGAGCGCCGAGCAACTCCGCAGCCTTGGCCGCCACCAGTGCCGCCACCGAGCCGTCCGATTTGAGCTGCTGCAAATGGAACGTGCGATGTTCGGGAAGGTGCATCACCAGTACCGAACCCTCAACCGCTCCGGGGCTGGCCTCTCGAAACAGTGCATACTTTCGGGAGCCGAGGGTGTCCCGTACACCGGCAACCAGTTCCGGCCAGATGGATTGGAGGTCCAGGAACGTGAAGGCGGGGCCGGGTTCGCCGGAGGTGTCGGCGGGAGGCGACGGTGCGTCTGACACCACTTCCTCCTGCTCGGCCGCAACGTCTTCGAACGGCTCGTCGGCTATCGGAGCTTCCTCGACGACCGGCTCCGGGGTCACGACGGGTGCCGGAGGTGTCGATGGAGGGATCGGCTGAGCTTTGGCGGGCTGGGCGGCGGTTGGCGGGATCACGGAGGCCGTACCTGCTCCAAGCCGTTTCACTCGCTGCTCGAGATGTTCGATCCGGGCGGCGAGAGAGGCCGGGTCGGAGGCGACCTCAGGCCTGGTGATCTTCAGCAGCGCCAGTTCGATCATCAGGCGCTCCTCCCGGCCTTCCCGAAGTTGGATCAGAGCCTCCGACATGACGTCGAGCACGCGCAGTACATCGGACGCCGACAACTCATCGGCGATCCGGCGCCAGTCGTCGATCACGTCCTGCGGCTCATCGACGATGTCGGGAAGGTTCGGCGCATACTTGACAAGAAACACGCCGCGGAAGAAGGCGATCGCCTCAGCCACGAAACGGCGAAGGTCGACACCCTCTGCTGCGAGAGTCGCCACCATTTCGAGAGCCGAGCGAGCATCGAGATCTGCAACCGCCGAACCGAGCCGGCCGTACACTTCCCTGTCCGCCAGCCCCAGCGCACGATTCACCCCGGCAACTTCAACTGTGGACTCGCCGAGCGCTGCCACCTGTTCGAGCAGGCTCATCGAGTCCCTCACCGAACCCCGTGCATGCCGGGCGACAGAAACGAGCGCTTCCTCAGATCGCTGATAGCCCTCTTTGTCACTGATGGAGTCGAGATGCTTGACGAGGGCAGCAATCGACACGGAATGAAAATCGAAGCGCTGCGCCCTGCTCCGGATTGTGTCGAGCAGCTTGTACGGCTCGGTCGTCGCCAGAACAAAATGGACGTGATCCGGCGGCTCTTCCAGGGTCTTGAGGAGGGCATTGCCGGCCGCTTTCGACAGCATATGGGCCTCATCCAGGATGAAGATTCGCTTGGCCCCACCGGCCGAGGCGACGGTCGAAACACTCACCCGCATGTCACGGATATCGTCGACGCTGTTGTGTGATGCTGCATCCAGCTCGATGACGTCGAGCGACGAGCCCTCAGTGATGGCGACACACGAGCCGCACCGGTTGCACGGCTCACCGGCCGCCTGGCGGTCGGTACAATTCAGTGTCTTGGCAAGGATGCGGGCAGCCGTTGTCTTTCCCGTTCCGCGCGGGCCGGCAAAGAGGTATGCATGAGCAACCTTGCCATCGACCACCTCGCGCGACAGGGTCTCGGTGACGTGACCCTGACCGATGATCTCAGAGAAACTCTGGGGCCGGTACTTGCGATAGAGCGCCTGATATTCCACACAGCGATGGTAGCCGGGACCGAATAGGTGCCCGGGGTCGACTACGACCCGGGTTCCGGCATCAGCCATACAGTTCTTCAGGTGGCAGACTGGTCAGCCGATGTCACAACTGTGCGATATCGATTCGTGCTCGTAGGGAAAGCGGAAACGGAATGACAGATAGCGGCAAGCCCTCCGTGTGGGCAGAAGGGCTCGTTCGCCACTTCGGCAAGAAAACGGCGGTCAACGGCGTCGACTTCGCCATCCAACCCGGAGAGTTCTACGGGCTGCTCGGGCCGAACGGTGCAGGGAAGACGACCACAATCAAGATGATCGTCGGCCTGCTCCGCCCGGATGCCGGGCGGGCGGGGGTCGGAGAGTTCGAGACCTGGACGCACCCGATCGAGGTGAAGCGCCGAATCGGTGTATTGCCGGAGGAGTTCAATCTGTATGAGCGATTGACGGGCGCCGAACTGCTCGACTTCACCGCCGCCACCCACGGTCTTCCCAGGCAAGAGGCTGCCAGACGCCGGAACGAACTACTCGAAGCGCTCGACCTCAAGAGCGCGGCACACAGCCTCATCAACGACTACTCCCGGGGCATGCGCAAGAAGGTGGCGCTGGCGGCCGCGGTGATCCACGCTCCCCCTGTCCTATTTCTCGACGAACCATTCGAAGGAGTCGACGCCGTCAGCGCTCGACTGATCCGCAACTTGCTCCAGGGCTACACCGAACGCGGCTCGACCGTTGTGTTTTCGTCCCACGTCATGGAACTCGTCGAACGGTTGTGCACGCGGATCGGAATCATGGTGGACGGCAAGCTCATCATCGAAGGCCCACCCCAACATCTCCTCGACCACTACGAGGTAACCAGCGTCGAAGACGCCTTTCTGGCTGCGGTCGGTGCCGAAGAAACACCCGGAGGCCTGGATTGGCTCAACGCCTCGTCTGGCTGAAATGGCGCCTGCTGGTCAACGGCGTCAAGCACGATCGCCAGCGCGCCATCGGGCTCCCCCTCGTGGTGATCTTGATCGTCGGCGGCGGCTGGACCCTGGCGCGGCGTTACTGGTCTTCCGCAGGTGACCTGGATGGAGTCGCCCACGGGGAGTTCACCATCTGGGTCGCCGTACTCATGTGGATTCTGTGGACGACGGTTCCGGTCGTGGTGTTCCCGCTCGACGAGACTCTCGACCCCGGCCGCTTTTCGCTGTTGCCGTTCAGTCGCCGACAACTACTGACCGGTCTCCTGTCAGCCGGCTTCGTAACCCCCCCGATCATCATTCCGCTCATGATCCTGACGGTAACGGCCGTCATCTTCGCCGGTTGGGTGGTGGCCCCCGTCGCCATCGTGGCCGGTGCGCTGACCCTGGCCATGCTGATCGTGAGCGGTCAGGCATTCACGGCAGTCGTGAGCGCGCTCATCCGGGGCAAACGCGGCCGTGATGTGATCATGCTGATCGTCGCCGGTCTGGGACTGACCGGATTCCTTCTTCAGCGTTCGATCGCCACGGCCATCGGCGAGTACGGCCTCGGCGGCGCGGTTGAGAGGTACCCCCTGTCGCCGTTCCGGATGTTGCTCCCACCTGCCGGCGCGCAGTACGCAATCGTCTCGGCCAGTGAGGGTGATCTGTGGGGCACGATCTCAGGTCTTATCCTCTCGGTTGCCTGGCTCGGAGTCCTTCTGGCTTTCTGGTATTGGATCGTCCAACGACTTCTGACCACCCCGGAGATCACCACCGTGTCAAGACGAGCCGCCGAGCGTGGGCTCGCCGAGCGATTCGGCTGGTCCACGATTTCCGTCGTCGCCCGCAAGGAACTCCGGTACTACCTCAGGGAGCCACGCATGCGCATGGTGTGGACCGGAGCCGTCATCTTCCTCGGGTTCCTGGTTGCGGCCGCGTTGTTCGGCGACGCCCAACTCCAACGCGTCAAGGAGCAGGAGTGGATGCCGCTGCTGGCGCCGATCGTCGTGTTGTTCGTCGGCCTACCAATCGCCCTCAATCAGTTCGGGTGGGAACGCCGGGCTGCCAGCTTCCTCTTTGCCCTTCCGGCCCGCCCATTCCAGGTCGTGGTCGGCAAGAACCTGGCGACCGGCCTCGGGCTGATGCTCGAAGCAGCCGCCGTTTCGATCGCGTTTTCACTCTTCGTCGGGTCGGCCCGGTACCTGCCCCTCATGCCTCCGCTCATCCTCAGCGCAGTCCTGGCGCAGATGGCCGTCGGTAACGTCGTATCGGCGGTTACGCCACTACGACTCCCGGACGCGGGCACCGACATCTTCTCCCAGTCGAGTGAGCAAGGGTGCCTGGCCATCGGATCGCAGTTGATCGCCTTTTTCGTCATCGGCCTGACCCTCGTGATCCCGGCGTCGGCAATGACCATCGCCCTGTTCTTCACCGACGTCCTTTCGCCCCAGCTGATTGCCTGGTTGTCGGTCGTGTGGGGCCTGCTCCTCTACGGCCTCGGATTGGTCGTGGCGTTGTGGGTGACCCGCCGGCGCTTGCCCGAGATTCTGGCGTGGGTCGAGGTTTGATTCGTCGACTCCAGTCGACGTATCAAACCTGTCTAGCCTGCGGACCATGCATCTACGACTCGGTATCGATCTCGACGGTGTTGTGGCCGACTTCAACAGTGGCTGGATCAGCCGCTACAACTCGGACTTCGGCGCCGACATCCCGTTCGATGCTGTGGAGGCCTGGGACGGCATTCCGTCGTTGACGCACTTTCGCCACATGGGCGAGTTCTGGACCTGGGCCAAGGATCACGGTGGGGCCACCATGTTCCGGCACCTCGAAACCTATCCGGGGGCAGTGGATGCACTACAGAAGCTGGCCAGATCCGGCCACGAAATCGTGATCCTCACCCAGAAGCCCGACTGGGCGGTCCACGACACATTCGCATGGATCGCCGAGCATGCGATCCCCACCAGGGAAGTGCACATGCTGGACGACAAGTGGCGCGTTTCCTGCGATGTCTACCTCGACGATGCTCCCCACCAGGTGGTCTCAATCCACCGGGCTCGCCCCGAATCTCTCATGTGCCGATTTGTCAGGCCGTGGAATGGACCGGTACCCGGAACCCGCGACATCATCGACTGGCCGACCTTCGTTGATGAGGCCAACCGGCTGGCCTCAGGTAGCTAGCCGGGCGCGACATAGCTAGATTGTGAGCCGACGGGCATCTCCGAGATCGCCCGCGACACGAAAGGGAGATTTCCACCATGAGATTCCGCATATGGATCGCGCTTGCATTGGCGATGACGCTGGTGCTGGCCGCCTGTGGCGACGGTACATCCGACACCACCGAAGCTGAGACAACCGACACCACGGTGGCCGCGGTTGCCACAACGACAACCGAAGCCGTGATGGCAACGACGACGACCGAAGCGATGGTCACCGTCGGCTCGGCCGAGAACCCCATCAAGGTGCTGTTCGTGCCCTCGGTGAGCGCAGAAGAGATCATCGCCGGTGGTGAACTGCTCGACGAGACGCTCACGGCCGCCACCGGTCTCGAATTCGAGGTCAGCGTTGGCTCGTCCTATGCAGCCACGATCGAAGAGATGTGCGCCTCGCCGGACAGTACGATCGGGTTCATCCCCGCCAACGGGTATGTCCTCGCCAACGACCTCTGCGGCGTGCAGATGGTGCTCAAGTCGGAGCGGTTCGGCTACGACGTCTACTGGACGCAGTTCATCGCTCCCCGCGATAGCGACATCAACTCGGTTGAGGATCTCGCCGGCAAGAAGTGGGCCTACCCGGATGCCACCTCGACGTCTGGATTCCTCCTCCCGTCCGGCCTGTTCACCTCGCTCGGCATCGACATCACCGACTCGTTTGCCGCCGGCGGTCACTCTGAGGTGGCCCGGGCCGTGTACAACGGCGAAGCCGATTTCGGCACGACGTTCTACAGTCCGCCCATCGACGCTGACGGCAACAACACCTGGGATGGCGATGCTGCCAACGCCGACGTCACCGCCGACGTCGCCGCCACATGTGGTGTCATAACGGCTGATCAAGCCACCGGTGCCTTCGGTGAAGGCGACCTGGTGTGTGGTGATGTCGAGATCCGCGATGCTCGCCGCAATATCCGGGAGGAAGCGCCGGACGTCATCGAGAAGGTGAAGATCATCGGCCTGTCCGACCCGATTCCGAACGACGGCGTTGCCTTCGGTCCGGATTTCCCCGCCGACCTCCAGGACATGATCGTTCAGGCGCTGCTCGACTACGCCGCCAACGACCCCGATGGGTTTGCAACGGCCTTCGACGCCTACAGCTGGGACAACGTCTTGCCGACGAACGACTCGGAGTTCGACTCCATTCGGGCGCTGCTGCAAGCTCTGAACTACGGAATCGACGACTTCTAGGTCGAAGTCTTCGATCACTATGCCGATTCGGGCGGGGTTGTAAGACCCCGCCTGAATCGCATTTGGGATCACCATCCGACCAGAATGGTGCCGCAAGGCTTGGAGGTACTGAGGGTGCAGTTGTGTTGAAAGTCGAGCATCTGACCAAGATCTACGACGGTGGCGTCCTAGCTCTGGAGGATGTGAGTTTCGAAGTTCCGGATGGTCAGTTCCTGGCGGTGATTGGATTGTCCGGATCGGGCAAGTCGACCCTCCTACGCTGCATCAACCGGCTGATCGAACCTACCGATGGGCGTATCACCTGGAATGGCGAGGACATCACGACGGCCTCCCAGGAAGACCTGCGACGAATCCGTCGCCGTATCGGCATGGTCTTTCAGCACTTCAACCTCGTCGAACGCTCCAAAGTCCTCACAAACGTTCTTTCCGGGCGCCTCGGCTACACCAACCCGGCCCTCAGCCTCATCAACCGTTACTTAAAGGAAGACGTCGCCCGCGCCTATGCGCAACTCGACAGAGTTGGATTACGTGAGAAGGCAAACAACCGGGCCGATGAGCTGTCGGGCGGTCAACAGCAGCGGGTCGGTATCGCCAGGGCGATGATCCAGGCACCGGAGCTGATTCTCGCCGACGAACCCGTGGCGAGTCTCGATCCAGTATTGGCGCACAGCATCATGCAGTACCTGGAGACGATCAACGACGAAGACGACGTGACGGTGCTTTGTTCGCTCCACTTCCTGGATCTCGTCCATCGCTACGCCGACCGGGCCATCGCGCTGAACGAGGGTCGGCTCGTGTTCGAAGGACCTCCTTCGGAGATCGATGACGAGCGGTTCAAAGAGATCTACGGGAAGGAGGCTGAGCGTGTCGGCTAGCAACGCCAATCCCGTCCCGAAGACGGAGAAACGCCACACCAGGCGCTGGTTCGTCATCGTGCTCGGGATCACCTTTGCCTTCGTTGCATATGCCTTCAGCGTTCAGGCCACCGAGGTCGACCTCTCGCAGATCAAGGATGAGACACGGCGGGAACAGCTATTCCGCATTCTGCGCGCCCTTGCACATCCTGATCTCGTCCAGTTCGACACCCAAGATATCCTCGTCAACTTCGACCTCTACGTTCCTTGCTCCGATGGGCCGACCGAGAACGACTTGACCGAGCCATACATCGTGGTCACTCCGCCATGCGGGAACCCCGGCGACACCGT
The DNA here is from genome assembly GCA_029210695.1 of Acidimicrobiia bacterium. Taxonomy (NCBI): domain Bacteria; kingdom Bacillati; phylum Actinomycetota; class Acidimicrobiia; species Acidimicrobiia bacterium. The sequence goes on along the minus strand of JARGFH010000004.1, from coordinate 99,570 downwards.
CACCGTGGAAGGGTACGGTTTCCAGCCCGAGACATCGGCCGGACTGGACTTCGTGCCCGACTCGGACTTCCCCATCACGCTGACGCTGGCCCGCTTCGACACCGACGCCGATGGATTATTCACAGTCGAGGTCGAGCTACCGGCCCGGGAATCGGAGAACCCTCAGCAGATACAGGCTCGAACCAAGACTGAAGTCGGCTCGTGGACAAATCGGGTTTCAGTCTGGACCGACGCCAATGCAAACGGTGTCGAGGACGATGGGATCATCCCCAACTCAGGGGAGATCGTGATTGACGTGACCACCGGTCGAGTGCAGTCGATCGGGGCGGTGGCACTCGTCGACGCTGAAGACAATCCCGTTCAGTTCATCGCCTTCGGCAATGAGAGCATTCCGCGATCGGGGCCCGCGCAAGGCGAGATTCCCTTTGTAGTCGGCGCAGACCTCGAGCAGACGTTCACCGGCGACGTCACAGGCAACAGCGCCGAGATCGTTCTCAGCTCGACCGACCTGGCTGCCGAGACGCCGCAGGTGACCATCTCGGGCGAATCGGGAACGGACCTCAGCGAATGGGCGGTGGTCGTCTACGACACGACGGAACTCAACCGGTTCGACCGGACGGCCGTTGGTGACCTCTTCGCACTCTCGCCGAGGCTGTCCGAGAATGCGCTCAGTACGTGGGACAAGATCATCGAGACGGTCGCCCTGGCGTTCCTCGCCACAACCGTCGGCACATTGCTGGCAATACCGCTGAGCTTCATGGCCGCCAGAAATCTCATGCGTGACATCAGCACCCCGGTGATGAACTTGTCGCTCAATCTCCTCGCCATCCCGGCCGGGCTGTTGGGAGGCGCGGTTCTGGCCGGGTGGGCAAGTGATATCGCAGACCTGTTCGTTGACAACTGGCTCATGCTGCTAGCGGGAGTCATCCTGATCCCTGCCGCCATCCTGTACGCCTTCCGGTGGGCAATTCCCGAGGTCGAGGACGAACCGCCGTCCACAAGGATCAAGGCGACAAGGGGTGGTGTACTCGGAGTCGCCGCCTTTGCCGGCACGGTCGTGATGTATCTCCTCTCGGAACTGTCGATGAATGTCGGGGGTTGGCTGGCTGACCGTCTCGGCGTGTTCGCGTTCCTGGGTAGATTCATCGCCACGATCGGCGAGTTGCTGGCGGCCATCCTCGTGGTGATTGCCGCCCTGTTGGGTGCCGGAGTCCTGGCCAATCTGGCAGGCAGACTCGGCTACTCGTTGCGGACCAGACTCCCGGCAGGCGTCGTTCGAACCATCAACCTGCCCCTGGCGGCGGCGGCAGGTGCCATCGTCGCGGTGATCATCGGGGCCGTCATCGAGTGGTTCTACGAGATCGGAAACCCGACCAGGACCTTATGGATTCCGCTGGTCATCGGCACCGTCATCGGCCTGGCCCTGGCGATCCGAGCATACCGAAAGGAGTCGGTGAGCGTTGGTCTGGTGATCTACTACGCGGCTCGCACGCTGTTCAACACGCTCAGGTCGATCGAACCTCTCGTCATGGGCATTGTGTTCGTTGTCTGGGTTGGGTTCGGGCCGTTCGCCGGCTCATTGGCCCTCGCTCTCCATACGACGGCTGCACTCGCCAAGCTCTACTCCGAGCAGGTCGAGAGCATCTCGGCCGGACCTCTCGAAGCGGTGCGTGCTACCGGAGCAACCAGATTGCAAACGGTGGTCTATGCCGTGGTGCCGCAGATCATTCCGCCGTACATCTCGTTCACTATGTATCGGTGGGACATCAACGTCCGCATGTCGACGATCATCGGTTTCGTCGGAGGTGGTGGCATCGGCTTCTTGCTGCAGCAGAACATCAACCTCCTGCAGTATCGGGCCGCAGCCGCCCAGATGCTGGCGATCGCCATCGTCGTTGCCAGCATGGACTACATATCTGCACGGTTGCGTGAAAGGCTCGTCTGAGGTTTGTACGCCTTCATCGGACCAGCCGGGTTCTAGGTTCTGAGTTCTAGGTTCTAGGTTTACCGGTATGAGGTTGATCAAGCGAGAAGAGCGTGAGGCGCGGGAGCGGGAACTGCTCTCGCCCGAGGCGACGCTTTCCTCTGAGTCGAAGGGGCGGGCAGCTGACGAGGAACCGGATGAGTACCGAACGGCCTTCGAGCGAGATCGGGATCGGATCCTCCACTCGAAAGCCTTCCGGCGCCTCAAGCACAAGACCCAGGTCTTTCTCAACCCCGAGGGCGACCACTTCGTGACAAGACTGACCCACACGCTTCAGGTGACCCAGATCGGTCGAGCGATAGCTGTGCCGCTTGGCCTCAATGAGGCCCTGACCGAGGCGATCTGTCTCGGTCACGACACCGGACATTCGCCTTTCGGTCATACAGGCGAAGATGCCCTCTCGCCGTACGTGGATGGGGAGTGGATGCACTCTCAGCAGAGCGTTCGATTGCTGAGCGTGCTGGAACCTCTGAACCTGACGTGGGAGACCCTCGACGGTATCCGTGCCCACTCGTGGAAAGTGGATCCTCCACCGAGCACCCCCGAGGGTTTCCTCTGCCGGTTCGCCGATCGGATCGCCTATCTCACTCACGACGTCGAGGATGCGCTGCGGGCAGGTGTCATCGCACCCGGCGACTTTCCCGGAGAGGCCATGGACACGTTCGGGGAACCGGGTTCTGAGTGGATCGACACGATGGTGCGGGCGGTGATCGAAGAGTCGCTCGAACAAGGCCGGGTCGCCATGCGCCCGGAGGTGCTGAGCGTGATGCACCGGTTCAGGGAATTCATGTTCGAGCGGGTGTATCTCGGAGCACACGGCGAACGGCAGAAACACGCCGCCATCTGGGTCATCCGCGATCTCGTCGACTACTTCATAGATCATCCCGATGAGGTGCCGGAGACGTACCGGGTCGACGACGCCGACTCCACTGCCCGGGCTATCGACTACGTCTCGGGGATGACCGACCGTTTCGCCCTCCGCCTGCACGACTCTCTGTTCCGCCCGGAGGGAATCGCCTAGTCGCCGAGACGCGTTTCTCTCCAACGGCACGTGAGGCGGATGCCGAGTCTGCCAGGCAGAAGGGCCAACCGTGGAGCAACGAGTACCCGCGTTTCTCCCCCACGGCACGTGGGGGAGATGCCGAGTCCTCTCGGCAGAGGGGGCACATGCAACCACGACGCACATAACTCAGCCGCCCTCCCCCACACCCTCAGCCCCCCTCCCCTCGAAGACTCGGGACTCCCCCCACTCCATGGGGGGAGAACGCGCTATGCGGTCCTTGACACCCAACCGTTCTTCCTCTCAACAGCATCGTGGCCGCCACCCGAAAAGAACGCCTCAGACCCCCAGCAACACCCATACGCGTTTCTCCCCCACGGCACGTGGGGGAGATGCCGAGTCCTCTCGGCAGAGGGGGCAAAACCCGCAACCCGCGACCCGCAACCCGCCACTCGCTTCAGGTGCCGTAGCCCTCAGGCTCTACCCACATCGGCTCATCGAGGGTCCAGGGCACGGACGTTCCCCATCTTTCCGCGTAGACGATGGGATGGACGGGATTGCGTTTGGCGGTGCCCCACCGACCCGTTGGATAACCCGCAGACACGGCAGCCTTGAGTTCCCACCCACGGTCGATCGGAACATCCAGAACTGCGGCCACTTCGGCGGGCTTGAAGTGGCCGAGGATGGTGGTCAGGCATGTGCCGATCCCGCAGCCGCGCCCGGCGAGCATCAGATTCCAGACTGCCGGGAAGATGTTCGCCCCATCGGGATCGTTTCGGGTGTAGACGAAGAACCAGAGCGGTACATCCTCGAAGTGGTCGGCCAGCCACTGCGACGAACGCAGAATGCGGGCGGCCTGCTCGTCACCGGCGGCGCGGGCGCGCTCGGTGGCCTCCTTGTACACGGTGCCCTGGAGAGTGGCGAAGGCCTGGCGGTACAGGTCACCGAGTCGCGCTTTGATGCCGGACTCGGTGATCGTGATGAACCGCCCGGTCTGCGAGTTGCCGCCGGATGGGGCCCGGATGGCGCCGTCGAGCATTCGGCGGACGACGTCTTCGGGCACGGCGTCCGGCTTGACCCGGCGCATGGCGCGGGTGGTGTAGAGGGCTTCGGAGAGTTCCATCCAGACAGCGTAACTGCCGGGTGAGTCGGACCCATGCGGCGATCGCTCGAGTGGGAGCCTACGCGCCGGCGATTTCCATGGCCGGAGCCCGGGGCAACGACAGCTCGAAGACGCTCTCACCGTTGTGCCGGTAGGTGAGATCTCCGCCCATCCGGCGGGCCAATTGCCGTGAGACGGCGAGGCCGAGCCCGACCGACGCAGGTTGCTGATCCTTGCCGGTTTCCCGCTCGTACGGTTCAAAGATGCGTTGCCATCGATCCTGAGGAATGCCCGGACCGTTGTCGCATACCCGCACATTGACGCACTCCGGTCCATCGCCGATCTCCACCCGTACCTGATCCCCGCCGTACCGGAGGGCATTGGTGAGGAGGTTGCGCACGATCTGTCGCAGCCGGGCTGGGTCGGCCAGTGCCTTCGCCTCCGACGAGGAAGTGACTTGGATCTCGCTCCCGATGCTCTGCTCCCAACCTTCCAGGACCTGCGCCACCTGCGCCCGGGTATTCACGGTCACGGCGATCACCGACAACTCCCCGATCTGGTCGCGCGCTGCCACGAGGAGGTCGTCGACGATGCCTGCCAGGTCGAACGCCTCACGGGCGAGCGATGCGATCAAATCGTCGATCTCGTGCTTGGGTAGGTTGCCTTCACGCAGAATTTGTGAGAAACCAACTACCGCGGTGAGTGGCGTACGGAGTTCATGGCCGACGCTGGCGAGCAGTTGCGTTCGTGCTTTGTTCTCTTCGATGGCGTCCTCGAGCATCGCCTTCTGGCGGGCACGGGTGCGGCGAACCGATTCACCGACCGCAACCAGCAAGATGCCCAACGCCACCAGGAAGACAAAGGCTGCTCCCATTCCCAGATACATCCGGGTAGACCCTCCGACCGACGTGATCGCCGAGAAGTAGACGGCGACGGTCCACGCCGCGAAGTAGCCGATCATCAGTAGGGCGCGATTGAGGGGAAGAATGAGAAGTGCCGCGGCCAGTAGGTACGCGAACGGACCGGCGATCAGAGCCGGGCCACCGATCACAATCACTGCCAACGTCAGCACTGCTCCGTCAAACACCATCCGGAGCACGGGCACGACGGTAGAACTCCGTGTTCGTTGCCACAGGGCATCCGCGGTTGCCGCCACGGCAAGGGCGACCGCCAGCCAGGCACCACTCCGAAAGTTCCACGAGGAGGCAAAGATCGCCAGCGCGCCGGCACTCGATGCTGCGGTGAACGCCCGCACCATGTGGTACGTCGGGGCGATGTCGGAGAATTTGACCACCGACTCACTTCGACGCAGCCTCTGCGCACTTGCCATTTGCGTCATACGTACACTGTCGGCTCCATATGCCACCTCTATAACCCCTTTCCGGGCATTCCTGGTGTCGATCGGATGGGTCTGCGACCTGCGATTCACTCGAACTTCGGCACGTTCAGCGTCGGCCTAGCATCGTGGAGAACGCTGAGCAGGAGGAATAGGAATGTCAGAGTCAATCGATCGCGGAGCGGTCAAGGTCATCGAGATCATCGGAATCTCGGATCGCAGCTTCGAAGACGCCGTCTCACAAGGCGTCGCCAAAGCCGCGGAAACCGTCAAAGGCATAACGGGAGTCGAGGTGACCAACCAGACCGCCCGGGTATACGAGGGAAAGGTCGTGCAATACCACGCCACCCTCAAACTGGCCTTCGCCGTCAAGTAGTCGGTTCTCCGTTTTCGCGCGGGAATCGCACCCTATGAGGTGGGATTCCCGCGCGAAAACGGGTTTGAGACAGGGAAGCGGGCCCCGAAGGGCCCGCTTCTCGTTTGCTCCCAGCCTCCCAACTCGGAACTAATTCTTCGATACCTTCTTGTTGCGTTGATCGTGGGGGACGGACACGAACACGTCCGTGAGGAGCGCGTTACCGGCGCCGTCCCAGGCATACGCCGTGATCGTGTAGGTCCGTCCGAGCACCTCGGTATAACGCTCGGCCCGCAGATCCACAGTCGTGTCGCTCGTGATTACCACGTCACTTGGCAAGTCGTACATGTCGTAGCAGCAGTCCAACTCGGATGAAACGGCCTCGAGGATCTCTATCCACAGGTCCGCCTCCGCGTCAGTACCACTGACCACTACCTCACGGTATTCGTGATTCGGCGGCCAGAGCCTGTTTGGCGCTACCTCGACGACGAAGTCGGACGCTGCAGTGAGGTCCAACCCAACGATCACCGGATCGTGATCCGACGCCCGATAGGCGTTTGGCTCGTAAAGCAGAACCTGTGCGTCCTTCTTGAAGGACGTGTCGTAATCGAGGATGTCGGGCTCATCGGAGTTGATGTGCCAGGCAGCCGTGCCGGTTACCTGCGAAAGGACCGAGCTACTTCCGAGCGCATGATCGAGGTTGCCGAGCTGCCCATCGAAGACGTAGGTGTACTCCTCCGGACCGTCGTACAGCGCGAGGAGATTGGTGTACCCAGCATCCTCGAGCGCACTGACCGGGGCCTCCTTCGCATAGCTGTTCAGGTCACCGATGATGAGAACATCATTGTCTTGGGTTGCGGCCGGAAGGTCCGCAACGAAGAGCAGCAGGGCTTCGGACTGCGCCACCCGCGTCAAGTTGCAGTTCCCGGACCCGTCGCCCGTGTCGGGATCTCCAAGTGAACCACACGACGAACCCTTCGACTTGAAGTGGTTCGTGACCACGGTGAACACCTCGCCGTTGCCGTCCGCGAACGTCTGAGCGAGCGGCGGACGCCCGACGGGGTCGTCCCCGCTGGCTGAAACATCGAAGGCCGGGTCCTCGAGCGCTACCGGTGTCCCGATCGGGGTTACCGACTCAGTCCGGTAGATGATCTCGTTGCGAACCGGGTAGTCGTTGTAGTAGGTCGCTTCACCTGCCCACGCCCACGTTCCGTCGCCTTCGACTGCGTTGAGGGCTTCAACCAGTGCCAGCACCGGATCGTGGGCGCGATTCGGATACACCGGTTCATCGTCCCGGATGTCGTTCTCGATCTCCTGAAGTCCGAGAACGTCCGCGCCGGTGCCGATGATGCCGGCCACGATCTTTGTCAACTGGCGCTCATACTCCTCTGCCGTGTCGGCACCGCGACACTCATCGAGTCCGGTGGGGCCACAGATGTCATTCACACCATCGTCCAGGTGCGTGAAGAGGTTCAGCACGTTGAACGAGGCGACCTTGATCGACGCTTCGCCCACATCAGGGGCATCTGCCCGAGGGTTGATGGCGTCGTAGTCGGCACCTTGGGTCGGCTGGATCTTGTAGTTCCCGAAGGAGTAGTCGAGCACACCGGTCACATTGGTGACATGGTCACCCCCCCGGAACCGGTTGGTGAGATCGAAGATCGCACCGTTGGGATGAATCGCCGGATCCGGATTCTGACTCCCGCGTCCGTCATCCAGAGTGATCCGGTTACGAAGGTTTTCAGCCAGAAGATCTGTCGCCTCCGACGAACCGGGCTCGAAGATCTGGGTCGGCTGGAACTGCCGGCCGTTCGACAGCACCATCTCGCCGAAGCGATCGAAGTTGAAAAACTCCGAGATACTGAGGCTCTGCGGGAAGGTGATCAACATCCCCTCGTAGGACTCCCAGGCGCCGGGGTCGACCACCGGGAGAACCACCTCAGTGGGCGCAACTGAACCCGTTCCACAGTCGATCACGTTGTCGACCGACGTCAGTTCGGTGAGTCCGTTGAACTCATCAACCTCTGCCAACACTCGCACGTGGTCACCCACGTTCACGTCGTAGCCCCACGTATCGCGGTGGTAGACCATGACACCGTCGGATGTCGCCGAATCCGCATCGCCTACAGGATCCTGAATGTAGAACGCACTCAGCTGCGAGCTCGCCTGGAAATCGGCCGTTACGACGCCTTCCGTCCAAACGTCCGTCCCGTCGTAGCTGCTGGCCGCCCCACTTCCCTGAATAGCGAAGATCGGAGTGAACGGGGCCGAGCAAGAGTCGAGGCCGATGTCGGTCAGGCTTCTGGGCTCGATCTTGAAGTCACCGAACGAGAAGAACAGGGGCCCTTGAACGTAGGTCAGAACGTCGCCGTTCGTCGGATCGTACGTGTATGAACCGAGATCATCGACGACCACAGGTCCACTCGAATCATCGATGATCCATTCACCAAACCCGAGGTCATCGTCCGTCACAGTCGCGTTCTCGGCTCTGACGAAGACCGACTCCCACGCCTCATCCCCTACGGCTCCGGTCGCAAGGACTTCGGGAGCGGGAATGGGATTGCCAGTGCCGAGCACGGTCACGACTGCGCCGGCGATCTCCGTGAGCCCGAAGTACTCAGAGACGACGCCCTCGGCCAGCACCAGGTCGCCGAGCTCGACCGCTTCAGTCGGTCTGAACAGCATTAGGCCGGAATACGGACCCGTGCCATCCTGAATGAAGACGTAGTCACCGAGCACGGCCGTCACCACGCCCTGCGTGCGGACCCGGTCGCCCTCGAAGGGCGAGCCTGTCCCGACGACGGGCGTCTGAATCTCAACGATCGTGAGATCGAGCGTCGGCGCAACACAGGTGTTCGTCGCTCCCGGCGTCGGCAGGTATTGCGCATAGGTATCAGTGTTTAGGGCACCGCCCGATCCGTTGGGGCAACGCTGGTTCGAATGCGCGGTCCCGTCTCCACCGCCGCGCTCATTAACTTGTGGCTGCCCGGCGTTGAGGAGCACGAGAAGCCCCGCGTCGTCGCCATCGTCGGTGTCGTACACGATCGCGTCGATCAAGCCGTCCGCTGTGACCGGCGTGTCGTTCGGATAGTTGACTGCGTCACCCTCGACGAGAGCAACAGCATCAGGACCGTTTTGGATCAGATCCGTATCGGGAGACACGTCGAGGTCGCAACCGGCGACGTTCGCAGTATTCCCACATAGGACGAAGTAGCCGTCGGCATTCGTTGTGTAGCCATCTAGATCGAACGAGAGGTATGAGACGTCATCCGATCCGTTGTAGAGAACAATGGAGTGTCCGTCGAGGGTGGTCGCTCCGAAGCCACCGTCGAATAGCTCAACGAACTCACCTGCGTCGGTCCCAACCTGATCCGCATCTACCTCGTTGATGATCAACGCAGGCGTGGGAACAACCACCCCACCAAACGTACCGAGGGGGAACGGGGTCGTAGCGGTGGCATTCGAGGTCTCTCCATCGAGCGCGTTCGGATCGGAGAACGTCCAGTTGGCCAGCACGAACGTCGAACCGTCTTGACCTGTGTCGGCAACCCGGTAGGCCCAACCGTCGAGGTACTCCCAGGGTTGTCCCGAACCATCGACGTTTATGTCGCCGAATACGTCGACGACGATGCCATTCATGAAGAGTTCGATAGCGTCGTCACCGTTCACGTTTGCCGCGGCACTGGTGTAGTCGGGAGCGAATCCGAAGAAGTCGGTGAACCCAACCGACTCCGACGCGACGTAGAGGTAGGTCCCGGCGAGAGCGGAAACAGCCGGGAACGTGAACTCCTCGCCGTCGGTTCCTCCGCCGTTGTTGGCGGAGCCGACGCCGTAGATGCTCAGGTCGTCGATGTCGTTGACCACGTATAGCTCAATGGCCTTCGGGATTCCGCCGGTCAGTGGCCCGTCGACGACACCGGAGATAACGATGTCTCCGGTAGTAGCCGCCGCGACCGGCAAAGCAACTACCGGCAACAACGCCATCAACATCGCCAGTACCGTTACCACGGCAAGACTCGAACGCGTTTTCCTTCTTCTCATTTCGTCCTCCGATATTGGAAACCTCGACCAGCCACAACGTGACGACGGGCTAGGACAGGAATAACTGTTGGAGATCGCCCCTTACGGAACCTCCGCGACTCTTCTTCGCCGACGCACTAGACCGGCACGCTCCCCAAACTAGCGAACGCTATTAGTGGTCGCAGCGCCGATGGAACCTACCTTTCGCGCTCATGGTCGGGTTAGTCACCGCGACCACCGCGCCTCTAGGCTTCGCGGCATGGCGTTCACATCCGAAGTCCTCACCATCGAATACGACGATCACGTCGCCACCCTCTGGCTCGATCGGCCCGACAAGCGCAACGCAATGAATCTGCCTTTCTGGGAGGACATCCCCAAGGCAATGGAGGAGCTCTCCAACGACCCGAACGTCAGAGCCCTCGTCATCGCCGCCCGCGGCCAAGCGTTCACAGTCGGAATCGACCTCTCTCTCCTGGCTCAAGTAGCCGGCCAGAGACAAGGCTCGGATGCATCGCGGAAACTCGCCCGCTACGAGGAAGTCAAGCGGTTCCAGTGGACGATGACGTCCATCGCCCAGTGCCCGAAGCCGGTCATCGCCGCGGTGCACGGCTACTGCCTGGGCGCCGGGATCGATCTGATCACAGCCTGCGACATCCGGCTCGCATCAGAGGACTCCGTGTTCTCGATCCGGGAGACGAAGATGGCCATGGTGGCCGACGTCGGAACGGTTCAGCGGCTGCCCCGACTCATCGGGTCCGGCCACGTTGCTGAGTTGCTCTACACGGGCAAGGACATCGATGCCGCTCGCGCCAAAGAGATCGGCCTGGTCAACGACGTATTCCCCGATCAGGACGCAGCCGTCGAAGCTGCCCGAACGATGGCTGCTGAGATTGCGGCCAACTCGCCACTCGCCGTACAAGGGGCCAAGCGGGTCCTCGCCGCAGAGGCCGACATGACGGTCGAGGAGGCCCTCGATCACATCGCCCTCTACAACTCGGCCTTCATCGAGTCGCACGACATCATTGAGGCGACCTCGGCATTCTTCGAGAAGCGCTCACCGGAATTCAAGGGGGAATAGCGTGGGCATCCCACTCGCCGACGCTGCCCTCCGCCTCCTACTCGCCGCTCTGCTGGCCGGCGCGGTCGGCCTCGAGCGGGAAGTCATGCGCAAGGCAGCCGGTTTTCGAACCCACATGCTGGTCGGCCTCGGTGCTGCCCTCTTCACCCTGCTCTCCATCGAGGGTTTCGGTCGCGACGGTGATCCGGGCCGGGTGGCCGCTCAGATCGTGACCGGCATCGGCTTCCTCGGCGCCGGCGCGATCTTCCGGGAAGGTGCGACCGTCAAGGGACTCACCACGGCGGCAGGGCTCTGGGCGGTCGCAGCCATCGGCATGGCCGCCGGGGCAGGGCTAACGGCACTGGCTACCGTCTCCGCCACGATCGTCCTGCTCGTCCTCCTGGGGTTGCGAACGCTCGATTCGTGGATGGACCGCCGTCTCGACGCAGGCAAGGCGACCATCGAGGTCAGGCTCTCCGACTCCACTCATTTCGGGAAGCTGTGGAAGCTGGCAACCAAGATCGACCCGACCGTCGAGAACGTCGCCTTCAACAAGGGTCAGGATGACGGCGGCATCATCACCCTCGATATCGATCCGAAGCGAGCCGACGCCCTCATTGCTCTCTTCGAGAACGAGGATGGTGTCCGCAGCGCGGAGCGGATCAGTTGAACTGTTCGCTACCGTTCGCATCGAAATCGAGATGAAGGTGTTCCGATGATCGTTCCAGTGATCCTGTCCGGAGGAGCGGGAACGCGTCTTTGGCCCATCTCGCGGCTTCGCTCCCCGAAGCAACTCGCCTCACTCACCGGTACCGAGACCCTTATTCAGGCGACCGCCCGGCGTATTTCAGAACTCGAGGACGTCGACAACCCGATCGTCGTCTGCAACGAGCAGCACGTGCAAGAGATCGGTGGCCAACTTGCACCGATCGGCGTGTCCCCGCGCTTCATCGTCGAACCGGTCGGCCGGAACACCGCCCCGGCCGCCGCCGCAGCCGCCCTGGCCGCCGGCCGCGAAGCGATCCTCCTCGTATTGCCTTCCGACCACATCATCGCCGACACCTCCGCCCTATTCCGGGCGATTGGCATCGCAGCAGAGTTCGCAGCCAGCGGCCATCTGGTCACGTTCGGAGTCGTACCCGATCGTCCCGAGACGGGCTACGGATACATCCGGAAGGGCTCGGAGGTCGGTCTGGCCTTTCACATCGACCGATTCGTGGAAAAGCCGGACACCGAAACGGCCGAGACCTACCTCGAGCAAGGCGACTACCTGTGGAACAGCGGGATGTTTCTGTTCCGGGCCGATGCCTACCTCGAAGCCCTCGAACGGCATGCCCCGGAGATGGCGAACGCGCTGGCAGCGACGATCAACGCCTCCGCCGTGCAAGAGAACGTGCTCAGACTCGACCCCGACGCGTTTGCCGCCTGTCCGTCCGACTCCATCGACTATGCCGTCATGGAGCGCGCCGACAACGGCATCGTCGTGCCGCTGGACGCCGGCTGGAGCGATGTCGGATCATGGGATGCCCTGTGGGAACTCAGCGAGAAGGATGCCGACGGCAACTCAGCGTCCGGGGACGTGATACTCGAGGGCGTCAAGCGTTCAATCGTCCGGGGAAAGGACCGCCTGGTGGTAGTGATGGGTCTCGAGGACGCGATCGTCATCGCGACGGACGACGCAGTGCTCGTCGCGACGAAAGAGCGCGCCCAGGACGTCAAGAAGATCGTCGACAGGCTACGAACAGCCGGGCGGCCCGAAGTCTGACGTTCCGCGACCAGCCGCACGGATTCCCGCGGTCGCGCTTTTCACCTAGCCGACTAGGAACAGCTCAACCTTCGATTGCGCGGCTTCCATCACCTCAACCGTGAGTTTCTGGAGTGCACGGGCGATGGCGAGCTCTTCACCGATGACGGGCATGGGTGGATCCGTCGGATTTCGACGGGCCTTGCCGACAGCTTCGAAGTGATCGCCGCGAAGGTTGAGGACGGCATAAGCGATCGTATCGCTGTCGTCCTCGCTCAGATGAAGGTCGCAGGTGACATCTTTCTCGATCATGACATCCCCTTCCGGGCTGGGATCCGGTGGCGGGCGACCACCGGGACTCTCTACACCCAAACGTACACGGCCAACGTCGTAGATGGCGGCCGCCCTCCCTCGAACGTTTCTCCCTGTGCCCATTGGAATCCATGCACGAAGCGCATATAGTGATTGCAGTAACAACTAGAAGCTGGATCGGGTCTCCGCTGAACGAGCCGCACGAGGTAAACACGAACGAAGTGTGGACTACCTGCGGCAGGACGTCCCTTCACCGTTCGCAAACGCGAACTCCTGGTTGACTCGGTGGATAGAGGAACGGGATGGGAGCACCGAAAGTGGCGGTTGAATACCGCCTCCAACTCACCGCGACCTACCTGACGATCCGCGTCTGGGTAGGCCTCGCTTCGCTGATTGTGATTCTCGCCGTCGCGTTCGCGGGGTCCACGACTGGGCGATGGATCTGCTTCGGCGTCGTCGGTGCCGATCTGGCGATCAACGTCTACGAGCGCAAACGGACCCACCCGAGAGCCGTCATCTCGCTCATCGCCCTCACCTCGATGCTCGGAGTCCTCGGCATGATTCTTCAGGTGCCGGCACTCATCGCCTCATCCCTCGTCTTCATCATCATCGCCGCCACGGTCATCACGACGGTCCCCCAGGCCCTGGCGATCGTTGCCTACTCGACTGCGTGGACGGTCGCCGGACTGTTGATGTCGAGAGACGGCGGAGTTCCGTCGTTCTTCGCCAACGCGGTCTCGATTGCTGCGTTCGGAGCCGCCAGCCTGGTGTTCGTCATCGCGCTCACCCGTCGACTCGACCTGTTGGACAGGTTGCGGAGCCGCATCATCAGCAGCGTGAGCCACGAACTCCGCTCTCCATTGACCGGTCTCCATGGTCTGGCCACCGTCCTCAAGGACAACTACCAGGGCCTCTCAGAATCTGAAACCGCCGAACTAATCGATTTGCTCGTGCTCGAGAGCGCCGAAGCGACCGCCCTGGTCGAGGATCTCCTCACAGCGGTTCGGCCGACCGAACACTTGCGGCTGAATCGAGCCACGGTAATGCTCGATGAGGAAATCGCCACGGTCGTGGCCATGTTGACGCCGGCAATGTCGAAGCCGGTTACGGTCGTCGACGGGTCGGGCCTCTCCGCGTATGCCGACTCAACCCGCTTTCGACAGATCCTCCGCAATCTCCTCACGAATGCAGAGCGCTACGGCGGCCCACGAGTTGAGATCCGAGCCGCCCGTATTGGAGACAACGCGATCATCACGGTGAGCGACGACGGTCCGGGAATCCCTCCGAGCGAGCAAGAGGCGGTTTTCGACGAGTGGCAGGGGTCCGACGTCGGCAGTCAGCATCCTGAGTCGATCGGACTCGGCCTCACGATCTCCCGCCGCCTCGCCAGAGCGATGGACGGCGATCTCACGTACCGGTACGTGAACGGCATGAGCTCGTTCACCATCACTCTCCCGATAGGCGCCCCCCGGCTGGCGTCCGCTTCGACCTGAGTCCGGTCATATTCGGACAGCTTCGGAGGTAGGACGGCTCTGTCCGAAAACGTCGCATACAATCGGCGATGATCACGTCATGCAGTTCCAAGCAGTCCGCACCACAGGGATCTACTGCCGCGCCGGATGTGCGGCAACGCCGCACCCAAAGAACGTGGCACCGTTCGCGAACGCCGTCGCAGCCGAGGCCGCCGGGTTCCGTCCTTGCCTGCGTTGTCGCCCCGAGCGAGTTCCCGAACGCCTGAACCCGGCCGGTTCGCCTGTCGTCGAGCACGCCGTTCTGCTGATCAGCGAGGGGTTTCTCGACCGCCACACCGAGGATGAACTCGCCGCCCGGGTCGGATACTCGACCCGGCACCTGCGCCGTCTGTTCAATGACTCGGTGGGGGCCAGTCCGAGCTTCGTTGCACGTTCCCGCCGGGCCCATTTCGCCAGGCGGCTGCTGGACGAATCGGATCTCCCGGTTTCGGCGATCAGCCGGGCGGCAGGGTTCACGAGCACCCGCCAGATGAACAGGGTGATGAGGGAGGTGTTCCGATTCACCCCGACGGGCTTGCGCTCCCGGCGCCGCGCCGCCGACAGGCTCGTCACCGACGGGGGTCTCCGCTTGCGAATTCCATACGAGGGTTTGATCGAATGGGACACTGCACTCGACTTCCTGGAGCGGCGGGCGATGCCCGGGGTCGAGCAGATCAGCGGCGGCGTATACAGGCGCCTCACCACCACCTGCGGCTACCCGGGCGTCATCGAGGTCGGGGACCACGGAGACGGCCGACACCTCGAGATCGTTGCCCACCTCCCGACGTTCGCTTCCATCGTCGACGACGTCGCGCGGGTTCGACAGTTGTTCGGCCTCGATGACCCACCGGCAGCTGAAGCACTTCGGACCGATCCCGTGCTGCAGCCGCATATCCTCCGTCGGCCGGGGCTCAGGGTCCCCGGATCCTGGAACCGGTTCGAGACCGCCGTCCGGGTGCTGCTCGGCCAGCAGGTGTCCGTAGCGGCCGCCACGACCCTGGCCGCCCGGATCGTCGACCGATATGGGGAGTCGTTCGATGTCGAGCCGTTCGGGCTGTCCCGCCAGTTCCCCCCGGCGGATACATTGGCCGGCGCATCCTTCGACGGTATCGGAATGCCGGAAACTCGACTCGCCATGGTCCGGGGTTTTGCAGCAGCCGTCGCGGACGGTTCCATCGATCTCTACGCGGCTGGTTCTCTCGATGACGTTGCGTCTCCTTTGCAGGCAGTTCCCGGCATCGGACCGTGGTCGGCCCAGCTGATCGCGCTGCGGGTGCTGCGGCATCCCGACGCATTCCCGGCGTCGGATCTCGGTCTGCGGATCGCCGTCGGCCGGCTCATCGGGGAAGACCGCCCGCCCGGTCGGGTCGTTGCGGCGTATGCCGACCGCTGGCGCCCGCATCGAGCACTGGCCGCCCAGTACCTATGGACATCCCTGCACGATGAGGAGCTGTGATGCTGTATGAAACGACCATGACGAGTCCCGTCGGACCACTTCGCATCATCGCCTCGGACCGGGGTCTCCGTGCAGTGCTCTGGCCGGACGACGAACGATCGCACACGATCATCGACGAACCGACCGCAGAGGGAGTGGACCATCCGATCGTGATGAGAGCCGTGGCACAACTCACCGAGTATTTCGAAGGGGCTCGCACCGGGTTTGATCTCCCCCTTGATGCAAAAGGAACCGAGTTCCAGACGGCTTGCTGGCAAGCGCTCGCCGGGATCCCGTACGGATCCACCGTCAGCTACGGCGAGCAAGCCCGACTGATTGGACGCCCCAATGCCGTCCGTGCCGTAGGCGCCGCCAACGGTCGCAACCCCATTTCGATTGTGGTGCCGTGTCACCGGGTGGTGGCGTCCGGCGGGGCCCTGACCGGCTTCGCCGGCGGCCTCGCCACGAAGCAATGGCTTCTCGACCACGAAGCGACCGCCAAACCCTGAGGTCGCGAAAAACGACCACGCGGGACAGTTGCGAACGTATGTTCGCTTGACGTAAGGTCGCGCCCCGAAACGAGGGGTCGGTATGTCAACAACTCCATCGGTCCCGTCGGAGCTCTCCGACGGCATCCCGGTCGAGGTCCGGCAACGTCTCCGTACGCTGCGAGTGAGGTACGGACGAGCACACTTCACGTCACCTGCCAGCCGGCTCGAGCTGGCCGCCAATCGTCGCCGGTTCATGCTCGCCGAAATCCGTAAGGAGATCGCCGAACTCGAACGAAGGGCCGAGGTGATCGAGTCCGAGCTGCGCGGATTCGGCCAAGGGGTAGCCGCTCTGGCCCGCGAAGAGATCGCCGAATACGAGCGGTCGTTCCCGGAAGCATGGTCACCGACCCCTGTGCTCGGCTACCGGCTCTGGATGCTCAACGACAACAAACTGGTCGGGGCACGCCAAGTATGGGAAACCTCGTCCTTCGTGGCTTCGTGCGCGGCCTATCCCGACCTCGACGAGATCCCTCACACGGATGAGCGGTGCGGGCGTCTCGGCTGCGGCGTCTACGCGACCAAGGAGTTCGAATCACTCCTCGAACCTCACGTGCGTGAGTCCGACCGTTGCTACGCGGCCGGATTGGTGGCGATGACGGGCAAGGTCGTCGAGCACGAAGACGGGTACAGGGCCGCACAAGCAGAAGTGGTATCCCTGGCGTTGATCGGGGACGACCGGGAGGTTTACACGACCGACCGGGAGTTGATCGCCGAGGCATTCGGGGACCCCCTGGCAACACTCGGCGCCCGGTCCGAGCCGCTCAGAACGCCGGTCCTGGACCACATCACAGCCCATTTGTCGAAAGAGAGAGGAATGCCGTGGATATAGGCAAACGCAAGCGAGTCATCTTCGTCGAGCCGTTGGAAATGCCGACCGAACCGGAGGTGCCGCTGGAGAAGCCGGAGCCGGAGCCGGCCCCGGCCGAGAAACGCTGACACCTCAGACCCGTTCTTGCGTCAGAAACCCGCCAGAACTGCGCGCTTTCTGACGCCAGAACGGGGGTGGGTGGGCCCGTCAGGCCTCGATCAGCCCCTCGCGGATGGCGAACCTCGCCAGCTCAACTCGGTCGTGGATGTCGAGCTTGTCCATCACGTGCATGATGTGGTGCTGAATCGTCTTGACGCTGATTCCGACGAGCCGGGCGATCTGTTTCTGGGACATTCCCGCCGCCACATACCCGAGCACTTCCCACTCACGGTCGGTGAGCGTCGTCGATCGGGCACTGGAACCATCGTCGAGCCGGGCTCCAGACGGGTCGATGACGATCCGGTCGAGGACGGCCAACGAGAAGCTGGTTGCACCACGATGCACCCTCTGGATGGCTCCAACTATGGCTTCGGGGGGTTCCGATTTCGTCAGGTATCCGGATGCTTCGACACTCAGGGCTTGATCGATGTACCGATCGTGGACGAATGCGGACAGGAATATGACCCTTGTGGACGGAGACGCCTTGCGCACCTCTCTGGCGGCCTCGAACGCAGACATGCCGGGCATGTCGATGTCGAGCACCATCACGTCTGGTTGGGAGGCAACGGCCAACTCAACCGCATGGTCGCCCGATGAGGCGAGTCCCACGATCTCCATGCCCTTGCGGCTGAGGCGCTCGCGCAACATGTCCCGCACGAGCACGTGATCATCGGCGAGAACGACGGACACGCTCATCATCACACCGCCGCTCCCTCAACCAGGCTCGAGGCGACGTCCGCCAGCCGGGCCATCGTGAACGGCTTTCGGAGCACAAAGGCCGATCCCCGCAGTTCCTCCTCCAGGCCGGGAGCCGACGTACCGGTGATCACGACGGCGGGGATCTGCACGCCGTCGGATCGCAACCGTCGGATGCAGTCGACTCCACTAGGCGGAGGGATGTCCACGTCGGCAATCAGCAGCCGCACCGCCTGGCGATGGCGCTCATACTCCGTCAGGAACTGGTCACCCGACGCGGCTTGCACCACCTGGAATCCTGCGGTCTCCAGGGTCTCGGCGATGATCTCGCGCACGTGCTGGTGATCTTCCACCAGAAGAACGAGTTCGTTGCGATCGTGAACAGCGACCGAAGGGGGCGAGAGGGCCGTTCCGTCTTCGACGGGCGCGTCAATCGCCGGCAGGCTAATGATGAACGAAGTTCCCGTCCCCGGTATCGAATCGACGCGGATGCTCCCACCGTGATCGGTGACGATGCCGTGCATGATCGAGAGTCCGAGGCCGGTACCGTGCCCGGGGGCGCGAGTAGTGAAGAAGGGTTCGAACACTCGACCGATGATGTCGGGCGGAATCCCCTCCCCGGTGTCCGTGACTTCTACCATCACTTTCGGTTCGGCGTCGACGGCCGTTGTGCAGAGCCAGCTCCGGACGAGCAACCTTCCACCCTCCGGCATAGCTTCGTTGGCGTTGAGGGCGAGGTTCATGAGCGCCTGTTGCAGCTGCGTTCCGTCGCCGGAGACCCACAACAAGGTATCGGCCGGATGGTCGATCTCGAGGTCGACCGACGCAGGCAGCATCGGTTCGAGAATGCGAGCGGTCGAGTCGATCAGGGTGCCGACCTCGACAGGCGCTTTGTTGGATTCAGACCGCCGACCAAACGTCAGCAGTGCCCGTACGACTCCATTCGCCTGCTCAGAGGCATCTTCAATTCGCTCGAGAGCAGGGAGAGCGGGATGGTCTGATGCGAGGTGTTCCTTGGCAGAGGTGGCGGATCCCCAGATGGCGGTAACCAGGTTGTTGAAGTCGTGGGCGATCCCTCCGGCCATCAGACCCAGGGCGTCCATCTTCTGCGCCTGGAGCAGTTCCTCCTCCGCCCGGTGCCGCTGGAGTTCTTCTTCCTGCAGGCGAGTCTGGCCCCTCCGGATCTGGCGAATGAACAAGCCCCAGGCGCCGACGGCGAGTGCGAAGAGCAGTAGGGAAATGCCGACCGACAGTAACTCACTCCTGCGCTCCTTTTCGAGTTGCTCGACGAGATGCTGGCGGCTGGCAGTCCACATCTCGCCGAGGGCATCGGAGTAGTCGGCCCGCACTCCGCTGAACTGGCTTCCGGCGATTTGGGCGGCGGCCAACTCCGGTTGGCCTGCCGAAACCAAACGGACGACTTCGGTCACATGGTCGTTCAGAGGTCCGGTTGCCGCCTCCAGGTCTTCCACGGCCAGCAGCACCTTGCCTTTGGACAGGCGCATCGCCTGCTCGAGTGCGGTGTTGAGTTCCGTCGCGGTGGCGTCGTAGCGGAGCCCAAGTTCCGGAAGAGGCGAGGCCGAAGCCTCCGGGCCCCACAAGAAGAGACTGTGCTCGATCTCCTCCGTGAGGTAGTCGAGTCGTTCGCCGGCGCTGTAGGCAGCCTCCACGGACCGCGTCGGACACTCACCGGCATCACGCTCGGCCACCGCTTGAGAGGACTCGTAGAGGTGCCAGGCCTGCCAGCCGAACATGACGGCAGTCAGGAGGGCGGCGACCACCAAAGTCACCCTACCGAAGCGCCAACCATCGGCCGGCGGCGCCGCTTCCGGTCGTGTCATCTCACGCCCCCCGGATATCTCGGTTGCCGGATCATCGGGCGGTCGGCTCATAAGGCAGCCTTGTGGCCCCTTATCAGTAGAGCTTCTAATTGGCCCGGAATAACCCGACTGCAGCTTATCCAACGCCGGTGGAGCATCCCAGAGTCGAAAGGCCCATATAGGGAGCATTCCCGATTCCGCGCGAGGTCCGCCCTCCATGCGTTGGGCGTACGCTCCGGTCATGGAGCACGTCGCGGCCGGGTTCGACCCTTGTGCTCAATCCAGCGCCATAGGTCGCGTGTAGGCACAACCGACGTCGAAGAAAGGGCTACTCCCCCGGTATCTCCTCGAAGGCGGCCACGAACTCCTCGAATGGTTGAGCGCCGTCGATAACTGAGGCCCAGCCGTCGAACAGAACCACGAAAGTAGGGGTGGAACCGAAGACCTCAGAGGTGTCGTAGAGATCGTCCACTACCCGCTCTAGGGCCGTCCGGCTTCCCACACACGAGGCGAAAACCCCTTCATCGAGTCCCAGTTCGCCGGCGAGCTCAACCAACACCGTATCGGGCGGCTCGACCGCCCAGTCATCCACCCGTTCGAAGAGCAGGTCATGCATTCCCCAGAAGGCCTGCTGGTCACCGGCGCACTCGGCGGCGGTGGCCGCCGCCAGAGCTTGTGGATGGAACGGCAAAGGCATGTGTTTGAACACCCACATCACCTGTCCGGTGTCGATGTATTGCTCGTTGAGATCAGGTTGGGTCTCCAGAGTGTGGCGCTGGCAGAAGGGGCACTGGAAGTCGGAAATCTCGATGACGACCAGGTCCGCTTCCGGGTTGCCCCGGTAGGCGTCCCCGGCCAGGGTGTAGCCGGGACGTTCGGGATCGGGGGCCAGACCGTCCTCGCTTGCCCAGAGTGGAAGATCGGGCTTGTCCTCGGGCGGATCGGTGGCGACCGGCGTTTCCCCGGAAATCACCGCGTCGATGGCGGCGACGAACGTCTCGACCGGTTGAGCACCCACCACTTCGACGATCTCATCGGTGCGATTGTCAACGATCTGGAAGCCGGGAGTCCCGGAGAACCCCAGCTGGCGAGCCTGCGCGACCCGTTGATCGACAACCGAGACGGTCCTGCCTGAATCGAGACATGCCTGGTAGGCGTCCAGATCGGCCCCGATCTCTTCGGCTACTCCGGCCAGGTAATCACTGTTGTCGAAGAGGGAGGTCCATTCGCTCTGGCCGGCGAATAGCTGGTCGTGCATAGCCCAGAAGAGGGCGGCGCCTTGCTCGGCGATGCACAACGCGGCGGCGTGTCCGGAAGGAGCGGTGGGGTGAAGTTCGGCTAAGGGGTAGTCCCAAAACACGAATCTGACCTGTCCCGAGGCGGCGTATTGCTCTATCAGCTGGGGATTGGTTTGGGTGGCGTGGCGACCGCAGAAAGGGCATAGGTAGTCCGAGAACTCGACCAATGACACAGGGGCGTCGGGATCACCCAGGTAGGGGTAGCCATCGTCGGTGAACCCGACCGGCAGCCCGTTGTAGGTGCCTTCGGCCTCGGCGGGTGCCGTTGTACTAGTGGTCTGTCTGCTATTTGATGACCGGGGTAGGCAGTGCCACGAACCCTGCCACAGCGGGGATCGTCCGGCAGGAGACCAAGTCACCAAATCCGCGACGGACCACTAGTGGCCTGCGTGTCGTCCGATCCATCTGAGCAAGTGCCGGCTGCAACACAGTCGATGGCGGTCGTGGTCGGAATTGCAGTGGTCGCCGTCCCGGTCCCGTTGTTCGCGCAGGATGAAACGACCAGGGCCAGGGCAAGTAGGACCGCGGCAGCGAATACGAGAGCGGTTCTCCCGAATCGCCGGTGGCGGCCCTCCGAAGTTTCTGCGGGCTTTCTCATCTGACGCCCCCGGGGTATGAGCATGCTCCAGACAGAGATGTCATATCAGCAGTGCTTCGAGCTGCGTATCAGCGTTTCTTCTGAATCGATACGGCTTTACGGGACTCAACTTATCAAGAGCGATTGGGCCATTTCAGGGTCGAATGACCCTTATAGGGAACATTCCCGATTCCGCGCGACCCATCGGGTCCATACGTTGGACGTACGCCCCGAGCCGACCGGGAGGGCCTGCCGGGGCAGGAGGCAACAGGAGGGGGTTCCGGATGGAACCGGATTCGGGCACTTGTTCAGCAGCAATCGGCTGCGATAGAAACCCCGGAGGGAAATCATGAAGTATTCATCCATGCGCGGGAGGGTGCTGATGTCCCTCCTGGCGCTCGTAATGATGATTCCAATGGGCGCGCCTGCTCAAAGCGACGCCCCTTTTGGAGTCCAAGTGGTCAGACAACCGGCGCTGCTGATGGCCGAGGACGGCGTCACGATGATCGGCTTCGCCGAGTATTGGAATACAAGGAACAGTTTCATCGTCGAATTTGAGCTTGACGAGGCGACCGAGTTGGACGGCTGGCTGTTCGGCGACATGCAGGTGTACGCCGGCGAAGACCCGCCTCCGCTGAAGAAGGACTCACTCGTCCCCGGGAAGTTCCCGTGCAAACGTGACTTCGCGGACAAGAAGGACTCGGGGATGGTGTCCTGCTTCCTCCGAGAAGAGTTCGATCACTCGTGGGGTGGCGACCAGACCCGCTACATCTCGATACACGGCGACCTGGTCACCCTCACGGTCAATGACCTTGGAGAGACCGTCGTCGCCGATGAACTCGGGTTCTACGCCATGCCGATCAACGAAGCGGTGGCAGAGTCCAGCGGCGTCATGGAATTCGACGAGGCGTCGGTCTACGAGAACGGATCGGTCTTCACAACGAAGTTCGCTCACCCCCGCAAAGGCCACTTCATCGATTCACCCGTCGGTGGTTTGACCTACGCGACCCCGACGAACTGGGGTACCACCGAAGATTCAGGTGGATTCGACTACTTCCCCGGTGAGATGGTCGAGCTATGGGTCGGCTCGGTCTATCTCGGAAGTGCATTGGCCGACCAGAAGATCTCGCCGCTCGACCTCTTCAGCGGGGCAGACATCAACGATCCGCGTGTGGTCAACATGGCCCGGTTGTTGCAGAGCTTGGACAACGATCACTCGGACGGCAAGATCAACATTCGACCCGTCGTGGCCGCATGTCTGGATACCGCCAAGGCCAATGAGGGAATAGCGGAGGTTGACTTCAGCCTTGACGGGCAGATAGAAGCTCTCATTCTCGGGACCATGGCGGTGTGCGAGGGGAACCCCGAAGACATCGTCCTCGAGATGGTTTCGGCGACAGAGGCGCAGGGCAACCTGGAAGCCGGTCTCAACGCCAGCGGCATCTTCCGCAAGAACGTCTCGAAGACTGAAGACTGGGGCGAGACGAAGCAGAAGCTGGAAGTGATGCCGGTCTACTTCCCCGGCGTACGCTCCAACGACAATCCCTCGCTGTGCTACGACGAAGACGGCGACAAGATCTACGACGAGGGAGTCGACACGCTCGGCGTACCGTACGAGGAGTGGCGCCTCAACGGCGACCCGGACGGCGAGGAATGCGATCCCCGGGTTGATGGAGAGGCGTGCGTGGTCACACTCATCGAGTGCCGCGAGGTAGCCAAGCCGATCCTGGTGAACTACCTGGGCAAGGTCGACATCTACGACGACCAGGTCAAAGAGGACTTCTGGCCCGACCGCTTCTCGTGGGACGTCTACACGGCGATCAGCCGGGACGACGGCACCACCTGGAAGCGCATGAACATCTCGCGCATGGCCGACATGTCTTCGTTCGATCTGGAAACGGAGGAGCCGTTCCCCGGCACGGCCGGCTCGCCCTACATTAAGGTCAACGACAACAAGATCCTGGTGGCGTGGGAGAGCAAGTTCTGCCAGAGCGGCAACCCGCGCTATGCCATCACCACCTGCGACGACCCGGCGACCGAAGAGGTCGAGGCGGATAATCCAGATACGCCAGACGTCAACGAATGCGCGGTCTACTGCCGCGGTAACGCCGAGCAGGGCACCGAAGTATGCGAGCCCGACTACCCCGGTGACGACGACTACTACGTCACCGACATCTGGGGT
Organism: Acidimicrobiia bacterium; assembly: GCA_029210695.1. NCBI lineage: Bacteria > Bacillati > Actinomycetota > Acidimicrobiia > Acidimicrobiia bacterium. The sequence continues at coordinate 75,623 of JARGFH010000004.1, read as the reverse complement.
GTGCGAGGTCAGCAGGGATCGGTCGACTACGACGAAGTCGACGACGTGGCCGAGTTGGGCATCGGCGAGATCCCCTACTCCTGCCTCTGGACGGCCCGCGGGGTGATCGCCACCCAGAAGGAACTGGATGCGGGCACGTTTGCCTCCATGACCGTGCTGGACGACCCGGAGACGCCGGACATTGATGAGTCCGATGAAGTGCGACTCGGCGACATCGTCTGGTTCAAGCCGGAGCGTCTGACCTCAGGTCGGCGCGACGCCTACCTGCCGATGATCGCCTCGGCCCGCGGGGCCGGCTTCGCAATCTCCTGGCAGGAAGATCCGAGCGGTCTGCGGCCCGGCAAGGGCAAGGGCCCCGGCGAGGGCTGGAGCGGTGCCATCTCCAACCACAAGACCGACATCTGGTACAGCTTCATCTCCTACGACGACTTCAACATCGTTGATGAGAACTTCGAATCCAGCGGGCCCGGCGGCGGTACCGACGCCGAACCTACGGGCGAAGAGGGTTATCTCGACAAGCCCGGCCTCGGCCGACCCAAGGTCCTGGTGCCCTTCAGCCTGCCGGTGCGGATCACCGACAACGACATGGTCAACACCCACACGCTGAAGGTGGAGCCGAGCACGGACTGCCCGGTTTTCCCGGATAGCACCTATTTGAACGATCCGGTCTGCTTCCCCGAGGTCGTGGACGGTTCGTTTGTACCGATCGATCCCGAGGAAATCGCGGCAGAGTTCTGCGGTCACCCCGAGGCCGATCCGGCCACCTGCTGCGATCCGGATAACCATGAGGGCGACCCCAATTGTGAGGACCTCAAGGGGTTCTTCGGCAACATGAACGGGACCAAGCGCTATGCCTACATGGCCCGAGACATCGATGAGGTCGACAACGCTACCGGCTTGTACCGAGCCGGCGGAGACGGCGTGCCCGACTACCAGTACTACATGGATCGAGGCGGAACCCTGGACCTGTGCGACCTGTCGGGGACCAACTCCTTCATGGACGCAATGCCCGGCACATCGGAGCATGAGCGCTGGTTCGGATTCACCAACGTGGCCGGCGCCGACAAGCTGGTCTGCGTGGCCTCCGATGGCCGCCTACTCGACGGCGACGTGTTCGCCTCGCGGCCGATGCTGCAACTGCAGCCGTACACCAGGTCCGACGGCACTAGGAGCGCCTGGGCGTTGCTCGCCTACGAGGAGTCAAAGGGTCTGGGCCACTCGCTGGCAGATGAAGCGCACGACGAAACCGACAACCCCGTGGACGAGATCATCGGCGACCAATCCGACGACAAAGGCCAGGAGAAGCCGATCAAGCAGGACATCGGTAAGAACATGATGTACCACAGCTTTGACTTCGCCCAGCCCGATCTGGTGGCTCCGGGCCACATCGTCAACTTGCCGGCGCTGTGCGGCGGGTTGTACCCGACCTACTGTGACGACCCCAAGACCCCGGACGTGATCGAAACCAACGAGGAGAACCCAACATGCTCCTGCGAGCCGGGTCAACCGGTCCCGCTCTACTTCGACTACTGGGTCGATGAGAGCACCGATCCGGTTACCGGAGAAGTGACAGGAGGCGAGTGGCTACCCGACGAGGACTTCTTCCTGCAGTACAGATATGAGATCGCCCGCCGGGCGCGCTTCCTGGTGCAGTCGTACAGCAAGATTGATGCCACCAGGACGGCCGGGGCGATCATCTACAAGCAAGGTCAGGAGGGGCAGGGCCGTCCGGCGGACGCGTTCATACGCAGGTTCGTGGTACCAGAACAGAAGAGTTCCACAAATCCTGGTGGTTTCAATCCGAAGGTGGATAACCCGTTTGCGTTCGAGAACATGCAGTGCACGACCTACCTGGACGAGACATTTGCCTTGCCGGCCTGTCCCAACGGCACCGGCGACAAAGACAGCGCAGTTGGCTACAACTGCAACGTCTGGGGTGAGGCCTCCGGCGATCGGTTGTGCGGCGGCGTGTTCACCGATCCCAATGACGGCTACCAGCGCCGGGACCACGTCAACCTGACCAGCGCCAACGTCGACCTGGCGGTCGACGCCGGTCCGGATGACGACACGCCCGACGACCCGACCGACGACCGGTACGGCACCAACAAGGTGCTGCTGTGGAGTCAGAACGTGTCCAATCTGGGCGACGAGTCGTACGGATTGGTGCATGAGGACGGGACACCTTGTGATGTCCTCGGTCTCAACACAGAAGACGGAGTTCCCGAGGTCTGCCCGGCGATGTACTCCAATGTGCGGAGTCACCGCGGCTTCATCCGTGGTGACTTCTTCGTCGTCGCCTACTCCCTGTCGCCGAACTGGGCGGCCGGGCGCAACGGCAACGACCGCTACAACTTCTACGTGAGGAGGTCCTTCGACGGTGGCCAGACCTGGACCACCGACCCGGCAGGGGATGGTGTCTACGTCTGTCCCGAGTTCAGGTCGGATCCGAACAACCCAGATCCGGACGGTTCGGGGAATCTGCCACCCCAGGTCTTGTTGGATGCCCCGTCAGGCATCTGCGGCACCTACGATCCGGCAACGGTACCCGACGGCGAACTACCGCCGGTGCCAACCGGGGTGGCGATGACGAACTACCTGGACCCGATGGGGGCTACTCCCGAGGGTCTACCCGCCCAGTTCATCGCAGCCGGCGCCTTCGAGCCGGCGCGGAACATCTCGGAGATCAAGAGCAACAAGGAGTCCTCGGGCGACCCACGGCTGGGCACCACCCCGCCGGTGTACCCGCTCGACGGTAGACTTGCCACGTTGCCGCCCCTGAGATTCGTTGAGGACGAGTACGTGGACAACATGTTCTTTGTCGCCTGGGGTACTGTGGACAACGCCAAGTCCACCGGCTCAACGGGAGAGAAGGCGGAGTCCGGGCCTCTGGATATCTTCTACACCCGCTCCGAGAACTACGGCGACTCGTACGTCAAGATCCCGTGGGTGATCGGCGGTGAGAACAGCAACGCCGGCTTCGGAGAGACGGTGTGGCGCTACGACTATATCGCCAAGGGCGAGCCCGAGGAGCAGGGCGAATGCCAGCTCCGGGCAACGTCCGACGGCTCGAAAGCGTACGTCATCTGGCACTCGATGATCTCGGCGGAAGAGGACCCGGACGAAGAGTACACCCGCTACTACCCGTGGAAGCCTGAGGAGTCGTCCGAGAACGACATCTGGTTCCGCCGGATCATCTTCTGGCCGGTGCCAACAACGACGACAACACCGTAACTAGCCGAGAAATGGGGACCGGCCGTTTGGCCGGTCCCCAAACACCCTCAGGAGGAGTACGGTGAAGGGGTACGAGAGCGAGGTCGTGAGCTGGGGGCATAGGCTCAAGGCACTTCTGGCGGTCGTCATGATCGCCGCGATGCTCAGCACCGGTGGCGCGCAGTTCACACCGCCACCACCGGAAGACGACGTCCTCGAGGCCTACCCGCTCCTCTTCCCGGTCGCCGGCGAGAACTCCTACGTTGATACGTTCGGAGCGCCACGGTCCGGAGGCCGAACCCATCAGGGAACGGACATCTTCGCCGACAAGCTCACGCCCGTCGTGGCGGCTGCAGACGGAACCATCGTCCGGGTCACGATCGGCGACCTCTCCGGTCGCTACATCGTGATCCAACACGAAGACGGATGGCTCTCCTACTACCTGCATCTCAACAACGACACCCCGGGAACCGATGATGGTCTCGGTGCGGCGCCGGTGGACGGCATCGTTGTCGGAGCCGTTGTCGAAGCGGGCGACTTGCTCGATTTCGTCGGCGACAGTGGCAACGCCGAAGGAACACCGGCACATCTCCACTTCGAACTCCACCGGCCGGACGGCACTGCCGTCAACCCGTACGGCCATCTCCTCGAGGCGCAAGGCGTAGACGCACCGGCTGCCACGCTGGCCGGTGTGTCCGGAGCGGGATGGATACCGGAGTATGAAGAGATCAACACGTCATTGGTCGGTCGTCTCGATCCCGGCGGCGGCTTCACAGCCGATGTCGTGGTCGAGGGGGACACTGCATACCTAGGAACGTGGGGGCGCCCGGGCCTTTGCCCGGGAACGGGAGTCCGGGTTGTGAACGTGACCGACCCTGCGAGTCCCGAGTCAATCGGTGCATTCGCCGACGGAAACGAGTTCCCCGGCACGAGCGCTGAAACACTCTGGGTCGGCCCGGTGAATACGGCCTTCTTCTCCGGAGACCTGGCCGTTGTGGCCCTGCGATTGTGCAACAACGACGAACCCGGAAGGACCCGGGACAACTTCCGCGGACTGGCCTTCTACGACGTCAACGATGTGGCCGAACCGACTCTGCTCTCCACCTGGAGCAGCGGAGACAGAACGCAGGGTGCCAACTCGGTTTCGGTCGTCCAACGTGACGACGGCGTGCTGCTGGTAGCGACCACCGTACGCCAGTCCTTGCTCCACACAGACCGTGAACTCGGTGACACGAGGTTCATCGATGCTACCAACCCGACCGCCCCCGTCGAGTTGGCCGATTGGGACAACCGGCGCGACGGCAGGCCTGTCGTGGGGGGATACGACGAAGAAGAAATCCATGCCCACTCCGTCGGGTTGTGCTCCGGTGGACTGACCGCCTGGGTGTCGCACTGGGACGCAGGCACCATCCTGCTCGATCTCGAGGATCCGGCCAGGCCGACGTTCGTCAGTGCCATCGGATTCATCCCGGACGGAGAAGGCAACCGGCATTCGAGCGTATACGACGAAACCAGCGCACTATTGATCGTCAATGAGGAGGATTTCTACCCGACGGAAGACGACGCCCACACCAAAGGATGGGGCACACAACACATCTACGACGTGAGCGACCCGAGGAACCCGGTAGAGATAGCCGGATTCGCCACTCAACGATCCAGCGACGACGGGGCAGGTGGTCTCGGGCTCGATGGCATCTACTCGATTCACGACACCGTCATGAGTGGGTCAGTGGCAATCTCTTCGTGGTATTCGGACGGAGTCCGGATCGTGGACCTGTCCGATCCGACACAGCCGACTGAGGTCGGCTCGTTCGTTCCGCCACGATCGCGCGATCCTGTCGGCTACTGGGTCGCTCCCAATGGGGCCACCGCCTTTCCGATGGTCTGGGGTGTCGACGTGCAGGATGACTTGATCTACTTGAGTGACATGAACTCAGGGCTCTGGATCATCCGACTCGACGACGCTTCGACCGAGGACGAGCCAGGCCCCTCCCCCGGATGACGGCACATCTGGTGGCTTGCCCCCCGGCCACCGGCCTTCCCCGGCCAGTCATCCGGAGAGAGTTCCCCCGGCCTCTCCGGGGGAACTCTCATTTTGTCCCTTCTGGCGTCAGGAACCCGCCAGAATTGCGCGCTTTCTAACGCCAGAACGGGGTTTCACAACGCGAAATCGACTGCGGCGAGGGCGTGCAGGCGGGTCGTCGGGAAGTAGGGGCACTCGAGGTCCCCGGATGACACCAGCAACTCGATCTCGGTGCATCCGGCAATGACCCCCTGCGCGCCCCGCTCCAGCAACCGGTCGATGGCGGCCAGGTATTGCCCCCTCGACTCCTCGGTGATGACACCACGGACCAACTCCGAGAAGATCACGGTGTGGATCATCGTTCGGTCGGGTTCTTCCGGAATCAGCACCCCCAGGCCGTGGCGCTCAAGCCGCGATCGGTAGAAGTCCTGCTCCATCGTGTAGCGCGTGCCCAGCAACGCGACGTTCGACACGCCGGCAGCCAGCACGGCCTCGGCGGTGGCGTCCGCCAGGTGTAGGAACGGAACGGTGATGGCCGCCTCGATGGATGCAGCCACCTTGTGCATGGTGTTCGTGCACAAGAGGATCACCTCGGCGCCGGCCGCCTCGAGCGAAGCTGCATCGGCCGCCAGCAGTTCTCCTGCTTCGTCCCAGGCCCCACGCTCCTGGAGCTTCTCGATCTCGGCAAAGTCGTACGATCTGACGATCAGGTCGGCCGAGTGCACACCTCCGAGCCGGGACCGCACTTCTTCATTGATGATCCGTTCGTACTCGACCGACGACTCCCAGCTCATCCCGCCGAGCAATCCGATCCTCTTCATCGAACCTCCTCAAACCCCGATGTCCTCGTTCCACAGTTCGGGGTGCTCCCGAATGAAGGATTCCATCATCGCCACGCAAGACGGATCATCGACGACTTCCACTTCAACGCCCCGTGATCGCACGTACGATTCCGGACCCTGGAACGTCCGGTTCTCCCCTACGACGATTCGCGGGATTCCGTACAGCAGCGCCGCACCGGAACACATGTCACACGGCGACAACGTTGAATAGAGCACAGAACGGCGATAGTCGGCGCCGGACATCCGGCCGGCGTTCTCGAGCGCGTCCATCTCGGCGTGCAACACAGTGCTGCCCTGTTGGACACGACGGTTATGCCCCCGGCCTACGATCTCACCATCCACTACGAGAACCGACCCGATCGGAATCCCACCCTCGGCCAACCCCAGGCGTGCCTCTTCGATGGCGGCCTCCAGAAATGCATCCATGCCCTACAGAATGCCACGCCCGTCACCTATTCGGTGACCTAGGCCCCTATTCGGCGTCACGAGTTGGGACGATGATGGACAGATCAGATTCAGAGTCGGAGAAGGAGGTATCGCGCCATGGCGATCGAGGTACGCAAGGTCATCCTCGAAGGGGTCTCGGACGCGTCCGGATTGGCGGCGCTCATCGACGAAGGTGTATTCGCTGCAGATGAGGTCATCGCAGTAGTCGGCAAGACCGAGGGGAACGGCGGTGTGAACGACTTCACCCGCATCCTCGCCGATCAAGCCTTCCGCAAAGTGCTCATGGAGAAAGGCACGCGCCCGGTCGAGGAAGTCGGGCAGATCCCGATGGTTTGGTCGGGCGGCGTCGACGGCGTGCTGTGCCCGCATGCGACCGTGTTCGCCCGGGTCGATGCGCCCCCATCAGACGAACCGCGGCTCACCGTCGGAATCGCCATGAGCGACGCGATCCTTCCCGAGGACATCGGGCGGGTGGCGATGGTCGAGAAGGTCGCCGAAGGCGTGCGGAGAGCCATGAAGAATGCCGGCATCGACGATCCGGCCGACGTTCACTACGTGCAAACGAAAACGCCTCTGCTCACCATGGAGACGATCGTACAGGCCAGGGCACGCGGCAACACGGTCATCACCGAGGAGACCCTCCGCTCCATGGACATCTCCAACGGCACGTCCGGGCTCGGAATCGCCGTTGCGCTCGGTGAGATCGAGATGCCGACGAACGAGCAGATCTGTCACGACCTCAGCCTCTATTCCGCGGTTGCATCATGTTCGTCCGGTGTTGAACTCGACCAGGCGCAGACGGTGGTCGTCGGAAACGCCCGCGGGGTCGGCGGGCGGTATCAAATCGGCCATAGCGTCATGGACGACGCCCTGGACATCGAAGCCGTCTACGAGGCGATCCGCAATGCCGGTCTCGATATTCCCGAGCGGGCCAAGGCAGAAGACCTCGACGGCCGGGTTGTGAACATGTTCTGCAAGTGCGAGGCCGACCCGACCTCCCGGGTCCGCGGGCGTCGCCAGGTCATGCTCAACGACTCGGACGTGCATCATCACCGCCAGATCAAGGGCACGGTCGGTGGCGTGGTCTCGGCGGCGGTCGGCGATCCGGCCGTCTTCGTGTCCGTCGGAGCACTTCATCAAGGTCCTTCCGGCGGTGGCCCCATGATCGCCATCGTCGATCACGGCTGATCGGTGCACGGGTCGACGACTCCCGCCGCGACCGTTCAACTCGCCGCGATAGCGAGTGTTGCGCTGCAACCGTTGCTGACGGGACCCGTTCAGGCGGCCACCTTGCTCGGCGTCTCCGATCATGCTGCCTGGATGGGGACGGGCGATGAGGCGATCGTGGTGTCCGACCGCGCCGCCGTCCGTCTACCGAACGCCCTCGAGCTGGCCGTGGAAGAACTCGGGCGGTGGATCGGCAGCGATGATGCCGTCTCCGTGGGGGACGGCATGATCCGCGTTGGGAGCCTCACCGCGCAAGCCCGTCGCTGGTTCGATCCCCGACCATCCCTCGGTCGGTGTGAGAAGTCCCAGCTGCGGACGAACCTGGAGAGGCTGCGCCTGACGATCGGCCCGGTAGACGGTTCGGGGCTGCTCGAGGCGCTCACCGATGAGGATGCCGAAGCAGTGCTCAGTAGCTCCCTGATGCTGCTCGGTAAGGGAGAGGGTCTGACTCCAGAAGGCGACGACGTTGTAGCAGGAGCGCTCGCTTCGCACCTTCTGCTCGGCGGCGCACTGGGCCGCCACCTGCCCTACTTCGAGCGCCTCATCCGTCCACTCGACGATCTGACCAGAACCCGCACAACCAGCTTCTCGGGGGCGTTGATCCGCCACGCTCTCCGAGGCAGGGTCGCTCTCCCCTTCGCACAGGTCCTGTGCGCCTTGACGGGGCGGGGTGACCTCACGTCGGCCACGAACCGCCTCATCGCCGTCGGTCACTCGTCGGGCGCCGCCCTGGCGGCCGGCCTTTGGATCGGCGGCTCTGCACTCACCCGGGAGAATGACTCATGATCGACCGTATCACCGTCCACTCGGGCCGCTATCACGACTCCGTCCGGCTCATGCAGGCCAGCCAGGTCCTGCGCACGGCGGCGGGTGTCGAGGAGGCCCTGGTGGCGATGGGAACCGAGCTCAACCTGACACTCCTCGAAGATCTGCATTTCGACCCGGAGCAGTTGGTCGGGGTGGGACCGAACGATCTGATCGTGGCGGTGCGGGCGGTGGACGAAGCTGCGCTCGCCACCACCGACCAGGTTCTCGAGGAGGCACTCGCCGCCAAGCGGGGATCTTCCGAACCCACCGACTCGCCGCCGGCGCATCTCGTCGAAACGGCGGCTGCGACCATCGGGGCCAATCTGGCCCTGATCTCGATTCCCGGCCGTTATGCCTTTGTCGAAGCGATGGGAGCTCTGCGGGCTGGTCTACATGTGATGGTATTCAGCGACAACGTTTCAATCGAGCACGAGATTCTCCTCAAGGAGGAGGCGGCAAAGCGGGATCTCCTCGTCATGGGTCCCGATTGCGGCACATCGATCGTGGGCGGCATCGGCCTCGGGTTTGCCAACGCCGTACGGCCGGGGTCGGTGAGCCTGGTCGGAGCTTCCGGGACCGGCATTCAGCAGCTCACGTGCCTCCTCGACGACGCCGGAGTGGGAATCCGCCACGCCTGGGGCACCGGGAGCCGGGATTTGTCTGAGGCGGTGGGAGGGTCGTCGACACTGCGCGGCTTGACGGCCCTCGACGCCGATCCGGGCACCGACGTGATCGTGGTCGTCTCGAAGCCGCCGGCCACAGAAGTGGCAACCGCCGTCCGCGCCGCCGCCGCCCATTGTTCCACACCGGTCGTCGTCGCCTTCATGGAGCCGGGGTCGACGCTCGAAGGAGCCGCCAACGCGGTCCTTTCGCTCCTGGGTAGGGAGCCCGCCACCTTCACGATCTGGCCGGCTGCGAGTGGTGATCACAGGTCGGGAGGCCTGCGCGGTCTGTTCTCCGGCGGAACCCTGCGCGACGAGGCCCGGTTCATCGTCGAGCCGGTAATCGGACCCCTGTTCCTCACCGAGACGACTGAGGGCTCGTCCCTGGTCGACTACGGAGACGATTTGTATACGGAAGGCCGAGCCCATCCGATGATCGACCAGACGGTACGACTCGAGCGCCTCGAATCGACCGTGACCAACACCTCGATCGGTGTGGTTCTGCTCGACGTGGTACTCGGCTACGGAGCGAATCCCGATCCGGCTGTGGAACTGGCGCCGGTCATTCGAGAACTCAGCGGGGCAGGTATTGCCGTCGTGGCAACCCTGTGCGGGTCGAAAGGCGACCCGCAAGGCCTCGACTATCAGGCCGGTCTACTTCAAAAGGCCGGGGCGGCGGTGTTCCTTTCGAACGCGGCCGCGGCAACCCGGGCGGCAGAATTGGTGGGAGGTGAAGCATGAGTCTCGAACGCCTGCTTGAGGACGAACTGATCGTTGCCACCGCCGGGGTCGAGATCCTCGGGCAGGCGCTCGTCGACCAGGCCACCACGATCGCAGCTGCGGAATGGAGGCCACCGGCCGCCGGAACCGCAGATGCGCTCGCCTCCCTGGCGGCGGCCGGCCGCACCGAAGCGGCCAACGCAACGGCCATCGAGCGGATGCTGGCGGTGCGTCCGCAGTTCGTCGATGTGGCCGTCGCCCGCGAAGTCATCCCCGGAATGACCGACACGATGCTCCTCCACGCAGGACCTCCTTTGACCTGGGACCGCAGCAGCGGGCCTATCAAGGGGGCAATCATCGGAGCGCTGCTGTACGAGGGAATGGCCGCCACCGCGGAAGAGGCAGAGGAGATTGCCGGCGGGGGTGGAATCACCATGTCGCCTTGTCACCATCATCAGACGGTCGGGCCGATGGCGGGAATCGTGTCGCCTTCGATGCCGGTCGCAGTCGTGCGCGACGCCGATGGAGACGGAGTTGCCTACTCCACGCTCAACGAAGGGCTCGGCAAAGTGCTCCGCTACGGAGCGTATGGGCCTGAGGTCATCGAACGGCTCCACTGGATCGGCAACGTCCTCGGTCCGGTCGTGGCCGCCACACTGAAGTACGTCGGTCCGATCGACCTCCAGTCGCTCATCGCCCAGGCGTTGCAAATGGGCGACGATGGCCACAATCGGAACCGGGCTGCCACCTCGCTGCTGCTGCGGATGTTCGGGCCGGGACTCGTGGAGAACGAGTCGGTGCCGCTCGCCGAGCGCGGAGCCGTGTTCCGGTTCATCGAGAGCAACGACCACTTCATGCTCAATCTGGTGATGGCGGCCGGAAAACTGGCGGTGGATGCGGCGTCGGGCGTCGAGGGTTCGAGCCTGGTGACCACGATGGCCCGCAACGGCACCGACTTCGGCATTCGCCTCTCCGGGACCGGAGATCGATGGTTCACTGCTCCGGCGCCGATCGTGGACGGTCTGTTTCTGGGTGCCTTCACCAAGGCCGACGCCAACCCGGACATCGGTGACTCGGCCATCACCGAGACGGTCGGTCTGGGTGGATTCGCCATGGCCGCCTCACCGGCCATCGTCGGGTTCGTCGGTGGAACGGCCTCCGGCGCGGTACGCCGCACGCAGGAAATGTATGAGATCACCCTGGCCGAGCACCCCGCCTACCAGATCCCCCAACTCGAGTTCCGGGGAACCCCGGTCGGGATCGACGCCACGCTGGTGGTACGAACCGGCGTGCAACCACAGATCAACACGGGCATTGCCCACAAAGACCCAGGCATCGGCATGGTCGGCGCCGGTCTCGTGAAGGCACCGATGCAATGCTTCGCAGAAGCCGTGGTTGCACTGGCGGACGGGGTGCGGTGAAAGGCAGTGAAACCGGGTTCTCCGCAATGCAGTGGTCGGTTTTCGATACACAGCATTGCGGAGAAAGTTGAAACCCTCCAGTCGGTGACCGACGAGCCTGCAAATTCAGCCGTTCGGCCCTGTTGACCCGGATCCCTCACGTCATAGCGTGATGGAATCGGCAGCTGCCGGGTAGGTTGAGTTCTGCAACAACAAGGCAAGGAGGGGCAACGATGGCGATCGCCCACCAGTTCGCCTACCAGAAGGTCGCGACGCTCGACGAGGCGGTCGAGGCCATCACCCGCGCCGGACCCGATGCCCGAATACTCGCCGGCGGAACCGATCTCGTCCCATGGCTGCGTGACGATGCCATCCACCCGGATCTCGTCGTCGACATCAAGGCCATCGACGGACTCAACACAATCTCGCTCGAAGGCGACCACATCTTCCTCGGCCCCCTCGTCACATTCTCTGATCTCCTCACCTCCGATCTCGTTCACGACCACCTCCCCATCCTCTTCGAGATGGCAGACACCGTCGCCTCCCCCGGCATTCGCAACCGGGCCACCGTCATCGGCAACATCTGTTCGGCCGTCCCGTCCTGTGACGCCGGTCCTACGCTTCTAGTGCTGGACACCTCCGTGGCGGTGCTGGGACCGGCCGGGGCCCGGACCGTCCCGATCGAAGAGTGGTTCCTTGGTCCGCACAAGACGGCACTGGCCGGAGGAGAGATCGTGACTGGCCTATCCATCCCGATTCCCCCGCCTCCGCACGGTGCGATCTACCTCAAACTGCAGCGGTATCAGGGTGAGGATCTATCACAGGCCGGCGTCACCGTCCTGGTGACGGGAGACAACGACTTCCGTGTGGCGTTCGGAGCAGTCGGGCCGATCCCGGCCCGCGCCCACGCCGTCGAAGAGACGCTCAACGGGAGAGAACTCACCGATGAGCTGATCGCGGCAGCGGTCGGCCTGGTCCCCGGCGCGATCTCCCCCATCACCGACATGCGGGCCACCAAGGAATACCGGGCTCGCATCTGCGAAGTGATGCTGGAGCGAGGGCTCCCCGCAGCCGTCGCCAGGCGCGACGGAACCGGCCCGGCCTACGGAACCCGGCTGATCTGAGGGGATGACATGAAGCTACCGATCACGATGATCGTCAACGGTGAAACATGGCCCCTGGACGTCGAACCGAACGAAGTTCTACTCGACGTAATCCGCAACAGGGTCGGCGCAAAAGGCGCCAAGATCGGCTGCGAACGTGGAGACTGCGGAACTTGCACCGTGCTGTTCGACGGCCGCAGCATCCGTTCCTGCCTCATGCTCGCGGTTGAGGCCGACGGCCACGAGATCATCACAGTGGAGGGCATTCCGGAGAACGGCGTCCTGAGCAACCTTCAGGATCTGTTCATCAGCCACAACTCCTTCCAGTGCGGATTCTGTGCACCAGGCATCGTGCTCGGTGCACACGAACTCCTGCGCGACAACCCGAATCCGTCGCGCCACGACGTCCAGCACGCTCTGGCCGGCAACCTGTGCAGGTGCACCGGGTACGAGCCGATCCTCGACGCGGTAATGGCAGCCGCCGAGGAGGCCCGATCATGACGATCACCCGCCGGCCGTTCGAAACCGATACCGATGAACGGGAACTCACCTTCGTCGGCAAATCCCCTACCCGCATCGACGGTCTCGAAAAGGTGAGTGGAGCCGCCCGATACGTCGACGACTTCGACTTCGGCCCCGACCTGCTGTTTGCTGAAATCGTGGAAGCACCGCATGCGCACGCCCTGATCAAGCGGATCGATACTGCCAGGGCAGAAGCCGTTCCGGGTGTCGTGAAGGTCGTCACCGGCGCCGACTTCCCGTTCGGGTTCGGCCTCTACATGAAGGACCGCTTCGTGTTCGCCCAGGACCGCGTCCGCTTTGTAGGCGAACAGGTGGCGGCCGTCGTGGCCCGTGACGAGGGGATCGCCAAGCGAGCAGCCAAACTCGTCGAGGTCGAATACGAGGTTCTGCCTCCGGTCTTCGATCCGGTGTTTGCCGCCACCGAGGAAGCTCCACTTCTCCACCCCGACCTGGCGGACTACCCGCATGTCCCATGGTTCTTCCCGCACGAAGGCACGAACATCGCCCACTGGCGGAAGACGCGCAAAGGCGACGTCGAGGAAGGTTTCGCCGAGGCCGACCTGGTCCTCGAAGACACCTACGAGGTGCCCCGCTACGCGCACTGCGCGATCGAACCGCATGTGGTGGTTTCGCTGTACGACCGGGCCGGGCGTCTGACGATGTGGTCGGCTTCGCAATCGCCGTACACACAGCGGCACGTTATCGCCGAGGCGCTCGCACCGCTGGGATTGACCCACCAGCAGATCAGAGTCATCACACCGTACGTCGGTGGGGGCTTCGGCGGAAAAGCCGGGGTTTCTATGGAGATCATGGGGGCAGCGCTGGCCACGGCCGTCCAGGGGCATCCGGTCAAACTGCGGTTCACCCGTGAGCAGGAGTTCTACAACACCTACCAGCGCCAGGGCCTCAAAGCCCGGATCAAGGTCGGGGTGAAGAACGACGGCACGATCCTGGCCGTCGAACACACCATGCACTGGGACGCCGGTGCCTACGTGGAGTACGGCGCCAACGTCGTCAACGCCGCCGGACTCTCGGCGAGCGGGCCCTACCGGGTGCCGAACATCAAGATCGACGCGCTGTGCGTCTATACGAACCTCCCGCCGGGCGGGCCCTATCGAGGCTTCGGCTATTCCGAGTTCAACTTCGGTCTCGAATCGCACATGGATCGCATCGCCCGCCGGCTGGGCATGGACCCGGTCGCCTTCCGGCGCAAGAACGCCATCGTCGAAGGGGACACCCTTGCCTACGGCGAGAAGATGAATCCGTCGGGCCTGCTCGAATGCATCGACAAGGTGGCTGCGGCCATCGACTGGGGCACGAAGGAGACCTCCGACGACCCCCACAAAGTCGTCGGCAAGGGGTTCGCACTGATGTGGAAGGCGCCGGCCATGCCACCCAACGCCTCCTCGTCATCGTTCCTGAAGTTCAACGAGGACGGCTCCATCAATGTGACCGTGTCGGGAATGGAACTCGGTCAGGGCTACCTCACCGTCATGGCGCAGATCGTCGCAGAGGTGTTGTCCGTCCCTCCCGAGAAGATCAGGATCGAGACGCCGGACACCGACCGCAACCCGTACGAATGGCAAACGGTCGCCTCCCATGTCACGTGGGGCTGCGGGCAAGCAGTCGAAGCCGCCGCCGTCGAAGCACGCGAGAAGATCTTCGAGGTGGTCCACCGCGTCCACGGCTACGAAGAGGACTCCCTGTTCCTCCGCAACGAGGCCGTACGTTGTGCGACCGATCCGGACTTCGAGTTGCCGCTGCGTGACTTCGTGATCGCCGGGCTCGAGACCGACGACGGTTCCTACCGGGGCGGCCCGATCGTCGGTTCGGGCATGTTCATGCCGGAGTTCACCTCGGCCAAGAGCGACCCGGAAACCAGCCAGGGCGGACACCCGAACGTTCACTACACCGTCGGTGCCGCCGGGGTAGTACTCGAGATCGACCGCCAGACCGGCAAGATGCACATCCGGAAGACGGCCCTCGCCGTGGACGCCGGCAAGGCGATCAACCCCGATCTCGTCATCGGTCAGATTGTCGGCGGTCTCGTCCAGGGCCTGGCAACCGTCTTGTACGAGGATATGCGCTGGGGCGAAGACGGTCGTCTACTGAACCCGACGTTCACCGACTACAAGATCCCTACGTCCCTCGACATCCCGGATGAGATCATTCCGATCATCGTCGAGGTTCCCCAACCGGACGGACCGTTCGGGGCGCGCGGCGTCGGGGAGCACACCATGATTCCTGCTGCGCCGATGATCGCCAACGCGGTCGAAGATGCACTGGGGATACGGATCACGTCAATGCCCGTCACCGCCGAGAAGGTGGCGCTGTCCCTTTGGGAAGGAGAAGCCTGATGGCCGTCGACCTCGAGAAGATCCTCCGTCCGGAGGATCACCCTATGCCCCCGTTCCCGGCGAAATACATGACGCTGGCGAGCGGGGAACAGATGGTGATCCGCCAGGTGGACCGCGACGAGATCCCGGACATCCTGCAATACGTTGCACCCCTGGTCAACGTTGAACGCGACTTCTACGACGTGGTGGCGGCCCGGCTCTACTCAGAGATCCTCGCCTATTCCCGCCACCGCTATCAGGACCAATACGTGCTCGTCGCCCAGGTCGACGGGGAGATCGCCGCCGTTGTCAACGGGCGCCAGGTCACACCGAAGCTCGGCATGTCGCTCCACACGGTTGCTCTGCGCCGGGGCCTTCGAATCGGGGCCCATGCCTTCGCCACCAAAATGGAATACCACATGGATGTTCTCGGTCACGACGAGGTCCTCATCGTTGCTGAGTCCCCGATCGGGTTCCGTCGCTGGATGATCGAATACCAACTCGAGAAGCGGTTCGACACTCCTCACGAGTTGGGCGGTGTTCCATCGTGGTCGCTGACCAGGGAACTGTTTGATAGAGCTCGTGACACCCTGGTCGTCGGGCGGAGGCCCGTGCCAGACGAACTCCTCGCCAAAGCCAAGGCGGGCATCCTGCCGCCCTCCGACCCTCCCACCCCGCCGGCCGATCTGCTCGCCGCCACCCGATCGATGTACGACTCCACGGGTACGGCACTGATGGCGCAACGCTGGCGCCAGGAGGTCGAGCATGCGTGACGTATACGTTGCCGGGATCGGCATTACGTCGTTCACCCGCCTCGAATACCCTCTGGCCGAGATTGCTGCCTTCCCGGCGATGCTCGCCATGAAGGACTCGGGGTTGACCGACATCGAGCAGGTCTACGTCGCCAACATGGGCGCCGCCCGCGTCAACCATCAAACGGCCCTTGCCTCGGCGGTGGTCGACAGCCTGAGCCTGACTCCGGCCGGTGCAGCCTCCATCGAGAACGGCCCGGCGTCGGGTTCGGCCGCCATCAAGGAAGGCTTCCTGGCGGTGGCCTCCGGTATGCACGACATCGTGCTGGTGACGGGCGCCGAACGGATGCGCGAGGTCAACAACCTGGAAGCAACCGACTTCATCGCCACCCTGACCCATCCACTTGCCGAGTACATCTACGGCGTCACGCTGCCGTCGCATGCCGCGATGTTCACCCGCCTCTACATGGAGAAGTACGGCGTAACCGAGCGACATCTGGCGATGGTGGCGGTCAAGAATCAGAACAATGCGATGCTCAACGAGTTCGCTCATCTGCACCAGCCGATCACGATCGAAGGCATCCTGGACTCGCCCGAGGCCATGACGAACAATCCGTACGTGGCCGAGCCCCTGCGTTTCTTCGACGCCTGTCCCGTATCGGACGGTGGCGCGGCGGTGATCCTCGTGTCCGAAAAGGTCGCCAAGAGCATCGACCGGCCGCTCGTTCGCATCGCCGGAGTCGGTCAAGCCACGGACACGCATGCCGTCCACGAACGAGAGAACCCGACCGACCTGCTGGCCGTTCGGCGAGCCGCAGAGTTGTCTTTCGGAATGGCCGGCCTCACCCCATCAGACGTCGACGTAGCCGAACTTCACGACGCCTTCACGATCCTCGAGATCGCCGAGAGTGAAGAAGTCGGTTTCTTCGCCAAGGGCGAGGGGCACATCGCGCTCGAGAAAGGCGAGACGGCCCTCGACGGCCGGCTTCCCATCAACCCGTCCGGCGGTTTGAAGGGGAAGGGGCACCCGGTCGGCGCCACCGGCGTCGGCCAGGCCCACGAAATCGTGCACCAACTGCGGGGGGAAGCCGGAGCGCGGCAGGTTGCCGATGCCCGGGTCGGATTCACCTGCAACTTTGGTGGGTTCGGCAACAACGTCATCTGCCTGACCTTCGTGAGGGAGAACTGACATGGCCCGCGAGATCTACGCCTACGAGTGCACCGAGTGCGGAACGCTCCACTATCCGTTCAAGATGCGCTGTCGGAACTGCGGCGAGCTCGAACCGTTCAAGTTCAAGACGGTGCCGCTACCGAAGCGGGGCAAGCTGCTCACGTTCACCAAGGTCTACAACCTTCCGGCCGCATATGAAGTGGCGACACTCGGGATCGCCATCGTCGAACTCGAAAACGGCGTCCGGGTAACCGGCCAACTCGAGGTGGACGACCCGACGATCGGAATGGACCTCCTCGGCGATGTCGGAGTCGTCCGCGAGGAGCCCTACAACCGGTACTGGGGATTCATCTTCCGGGCCGCCTAGACGAAACCCCGTTCTTGCGTGAGTTTGATGCGCTGAGCGCCCGGAACTCACGCAAGAACGGGGATATTCACACCGGGACCTGATCGGTGATCAAGACGTCGCCCGCCACCTGGATCGCACAGACCAGTGCCAGCGCGATGACGAGGGTCATGACCCCCGACCCTGCGAACGCCACTCCGACCAGCACGACCAGCGGCGCCCCGGCGAACCGCAGTCGGGTGATCCAGGACTGCCGAATGCCGCCACCGTTGCTGTCGGTGGCCAACTGAATCAACCCGAGGACGGCGAAGGCGGCGGCCAGGCCGCCGACGAGCAGCCAGCGCTCGCCGGTCTGCAGCGAGTCATGGTCCACCGCGGTGATGGCATGCTCGAGACCGATGGCCGTCATCATCAGAGCGATCACCAGCAAGAGGTGGCTGTAGATCCACACCGTCGGCTTCCATGCCTTCTTCTGGTCGGTCCGCCGGCGGACAACGGTTCCGTCGAGGTTGTCGAAGTAGACCCACCACAGGGCTGAGGTGATCAGCACGGCCAGAACCGACAGCGCCGTTGCACCCGTCGTCCATCCCTCGTGATCAAGGCCGGCCACGACCGCGGCAACGGATTCGCCGAGCACAAGAATCGTGAACAGACCGAACCGTTCGGGCAGGTGGGCGACATCCAGCGGGACGGTCGCCTGAACCCGGCGCATGCGGTACGGAGTGGCGAAGTCCACCAGCAACCCGACGGTCCACAGCACGAATCTGGCCGGTTCCGGCACAACGACCGACACCAGCCAGAGCAGCGCGGCCAGAGCCATCCCCCTCGTGTAACCAGACACCAGTTCCCGGGTCTCCGGAACGTGGCGGCGGGCCCGAAGATACATGATGATGAGAATCACCCGGGCGGTTACGAAGGCAAGTGCGTAGGCGGTCAACGACTCCGTCTCTCCACCCGAGATACTCGCCGCCATCAGCGCCACGGCCACCATCTGCGCAACCGCCAGCAGTCGCTGGCCGAGATCATCGGTGTCGTACCGATCGGCATAAAACGTGAAACCCGCCCACGCCCACCACAACGGAATGAACAGACCGGTGAACGACAAGAACCCCGACCACGTCGAGTCTTCCAGAAGC
This sequence comes from Acidimicrobiia bacterium, assembly GCA_029210695.1. NCBI lineage: Bacteria > Bacillati > Actinomycetota > Acidimicrobiia > Acidimicrobiia bacterium. Next base: position 56,919 of record JARGFH010000004.1, on the reverse strand, counting down.
CGGTGGCCGAGTCCCGCCACGGCAACAACGAACACGAGATCGTAGAACAGCTCGGTCCAGGTGACCTTGCGTTCCTCTGCTTCGCCCTCCACGGTACGAAGGCGCGGCGGACGAAGCTTCGTCATACTCATCGAGTCTCCCTCCTCAGCGGCCAGCAGCCTACATGTTGATTACGCAGAATGCCCAGGACATGCCGTTCAGCAGGGTCTCTGCCTGTCTGTACACAGAACCGGTGGAAACCCGGTAGCGTGCCCCCCCGAGGGGAGTATCCGATGGGCCAACGCCGGAGTCGCGAAGCGAATCTGAAGTTGATTTCAACAATCCCGTTGTTCAGCGCGCTCTCAGAGGCAACGCTCAAGGAGTTGGTCGACTGCTCGTCCGACCGCCGCCTGGTGGGCGGTGAGATTCTCATGCGAGAGGGGGAAGCCGGAGACTCTATGTTTGTAGTTGTGAACGGCCGGCTCCGCGCCGACGTTCTCGCCGGCGACGGGTCGTCGACCGTCGTCGGTGAAATATCGGCGGGCGAAACCGTCGGCGAAATGGCGCTTCTGTCAGATCACCCGAGGTCGGCCACGGTCCGGGCGGTCAGAGACTCCAACCTGATCGAACTTTCCAGAGAGGTTTTCCACGATCTCGTCTCTCGCGAACCGGCCGCCCTCGCGGCGATCGCACGGATGATTGTTGCAAGACTCGGCCGGTCGATTCACTCAGGCGGCCGATCAGGGGAGGTACGAATAGTCGCGCTAGTCGCAGCCGGCCAGACCCGGGACATCATGCAAGCGGCCGGCCTGCTGGAGGACGCTCTGTCCAAACACGGAACGGTAGCGGTGGTGGACTCCAATCGATTCGAGCTGGTCGCGAATGGACAGCAATCCATGGATCTTGGCCGAATGGTTGAAGAGCTTGGAGCCGCACACGACAAGGTACTCTTGATTACAGACCACGCGTCGCCTGAGTGGACCCGGCGATGCATCGGACAAGCCGATCGAGTGTTGCTCATCGGGGAGCCCTCCGGAGATCCTTGGCCGAACTCCGTGGAAGAGGGCCTCCTCCACGAGATGGCGACCCGGGCACACACACGCGTCGACCTGGTGATGGTGCATGGTGCCGACGGCCCGATTCCGGCGCCAGTCTCATCATGGATAGAGCATCGGCCCGGGATCCGGCACTACAACCTTCGCCCTGGAACGGATGCGGGATTCCAGAGGCTTGCCCGGATTCTGACGGGTACGGCCGTCAATCTCGTTCTCAGCGGCGGCGGAGCGCGCGGCCTTGCACAGATAGGTGTTCTGCGAGCGTTGGAAGAGAGCGGCGTACCCATCGACTTCGTCGGAGGTGCCAGCTTCGGTTCGATTACAGCCGCCCACAAGGCGATGGGCCGCGGCTGGGAAGAGACCAGGGAACAGATGGTCAAGCATCTCGTCGATCTGGGATCCCCCGTCGACCTCACTCCGCCCCTCGTTGCCCTTGCCAGGGGCGCCAAAGTGAGGCATCAACTGAGAGGCACATTCGGTGAAGTCAACATCGAAGATCTATGGATCCGTTTCTTCTGCGTTTCCAGCAACTTGACCCGCGGGGAAGTCCAGGTCCACCAAACCGGAGCTCTGTGGGAGGCGCTGCGCGCCAGTATCTCTATCCCTGGAGTATTTCCGCCGATGCGCTCACAAGACGGTGACGTACTGGTCGACGGGGCGGTGATGAACAACCTCCCCGTCGATGTCGCGGAAACCCTCGGCGAACCGGGCCCGATACTGGCAGTCAATCTGCGAAGCCCGGCCGACATCGCGGCTCACGACCTGCCGCGGGATGGGGCACTCTCCGGGTGGAGAGCCTTGCGTCACCACTTCGCACCATGGCGAAAGAAGTCGGCTGTTCCGGGAATGGTACAGACGCTTCTCCGCACGTCGGAGATCGGCAGTGTCATCTCATCGAAGGTTTTTGAGCAGAGGGCTGATCTGGTATTCCGCCCTCCCGTATCCGACTTTTCGCTAATGGCGTTCGCGTCCTATGAGCAACTCATAGAGGTCGGCTACCGGCACGCGTTGCAGGTCCTGGAACAGAATGAGGCAAGCGAACGTTTGACAGAGTCGATTCTGAGTCACTGAATGGATCCTCTATCGCCAAGGAAGACGCGCTTGAGCCATCGAGAAACATCTCCAACGGTCCCTCCCCGGCAAGGGCGGCATCTGTGACCGATCCCCGACCAATCCTCACCTTCAGAGGTGTGCGCGGCTCAATGCCCGTTTCTGGTGGCAACACGAACCGGCACGGTGGGCACACACTCTGTATCGAGGTCACGTCGGCCGATCGCTCGGTTGTGTTGATCGATGGTGGAACCGGAATCACCCGCCTCCACCGGAACGGTGCAACTGGTGGCGCAACCGAGTATCACGTCTTCCTCACGCACTATCACTGGGACCACATCCAGGGACTGCTGTTCTTCCGCCCGCTCTACGACGAGTCCAACACCTTCACCTTCTACGGGCACCAATGGGACACGATGAGCAGCAAGGACGCCATCGAGGGAGCTCTACGACCGCCATGGTTCCCCGTCTCAATCCAGGACACCGCCGCTCACAAGACCTATGTGACGATCTCAGACACGGTCCTCGAGGTCGGCGACCTCAAGATCACCGCTGCCCCTCTGCACCATCCGCAGGGTGTCACGGCCTACCGCATCGACGGTCCCAAGCACTCGGTGGTGGTGGCGACCGATTGTGAACGCGGAGACCAAGAGGCGGACGAGACTCTCCGGCGACTGGCGACCGGCGCCGATACGCTCATCCACGACGCCCAGTACAGCCCGGCCGAGTACGAGGACCACTACGTCGGCTGGGGCCACAGCACCTGGGCGCAGGCGGTCCAGGCGGCCCAAGACGCCGGGGTCAAGCGACTCATTCTCGTCAGTCACGATCCGGCCAGAAACGACGACGAGATCGATGCTCTCGTCGAGCGGGCACGAGGGGAATTCGCAGACACCACCGCCGCCTATGAAGGCATGCAACTCGAGTTGTAGTCGGACACCTGCAACCCAGAACCCAAAACCTAGAACCTAAGACCTGAGAGTGTCTATTTCCCCTGCGTCAGCGGCAGCTCCACCCTGAAGACCGTCCGGCCCGGCTCGGATTCAACCGTGAGGTTTCCCCCGTGGTGGTGGATGATGATGTTGCGGCTGATGTCGAGCCCCAGGCCCGTCCCGGACCCCGGCGGCTTGGTTGTGAAGAACGAGTCAAAAACGCGCGACTGGATATCTGCGGGAATTCCCGGGCCGTTGTCTTCGATCTCGACCACCACCCCCGACTCGGAAGGCCGGGCCCGCACGATGAGCCGCCCGTCCTCTCGCCCTGCGAGCGCATAGAGCGCGTTGTCGATCAAGTTGGTCCACACCTGATTCAGTTCGCCACCGAGCGCCTCGATGTGAGGCAGTTCCACTGCGTAGTCACGCTGCACGTCGACGCCTTTGGCCTTGTGGGCGAGCAACAGGAGAGTGTCGTCGAGGCCCGCCGTCACATCTACGTTCTGAACCGGCGCTTGATCCAGATAAGCGTACGATTTCAGAGCCTTGACGATGGCGGACATCCGACGGGTCCCTTCTTCGATCTGATGCAGCATCGAGAGCTGATCCTGGGCCGCGTCGAGCAGACCGATCACGGCGGCAAGCCGGCCGGCATCGACCCGATCGGCCAGAGCCGTCAGCTGTTCCACCGAGATGCCGGCCTCGGTCAGGCCGGGCGCCAGCTCCCAGCTTCGATCGACGCCGTGCTCGACCAGCCACTCCTCGATGGCGTCTTCGCGATCGGTTCGATCCATCGCCGAGAGGGACGAGCCAACCCCCTTTCTCTCGTGGAGCGCCTCGAGGGTCGCCGCAACGAATTCGAGTTCGGTCGGGTCGAGGCTGGCAGCAGTGGCAGACCGCGCATCCCCGTAGCGCACCATTGCCTCCATCAACTGGCCGGCACTCCGATTGACTGCCGCGGCGGGGTTGTTCAGTTCGTGAGCGAGCCCGGCGGTCAGGGTACCGAGCTGTGCCATTCGTTCCGACTGTTGCAGGCTCGATTGCGTGTCCCGCCACCGGTCGAGCATCACCTCGAAGAACGCCCGTGCCGCCGATGGGCTGGAATCGAGAAGCTGGTCGAGTTGTGCTTTTGGAATGGCGAGCAGCGTTGTATCCGTCCTGGCTCGAACGGACGCGTTTCTCGGCGCGTCTTCCAACAGGGCCATTTCACCGACCACTCCATCCGACTGGACGGCCAGCAGCACCTCGCCTCCAGCGGCTGCCTTCACGATCTCGATCTGACCGTCGAGGACCACGAATGCCCGATCGCCCGGATCGCCCTCTGCGAACAGGACTACGCCGGCCGGCAGTTCGAGCTGCTCGGTGCCTACACAAAGACGTTCGAGGTCCTCGTCCCGGAGGTCTGAGAAGAGCGGTACGGTCCGAAGGCGCTCGACGAGGGTCATGCAGTCTCGAGGTACTTGTGAATGAAGCTCACCCCGGTAGCCCCCTGCCCGACAGCTGAGGCGACCCGGCGGATCACATTGGCGCGGACGTCTCCTGCGGCGAAGATGCCGGGAACGCTGGTTTCCAGGAGAAATGGATCACGGGCAAGTGGCCAGGCTGGATGTCTCACACCGTCGACCATGAGGTCGGTCCCCGTCAGGATGAACCCCTTGGCGTCTCGTTCGACGACTCCCTCCACGAACCCCGAGTGGGGGACGGCACCGATGAAGACGAAGAGGCCGGCAGCCTCATGGTTCTGTTCGTTCCCATCGACCCGGTTGCGAGTGGTAAGTCCCTGCAGGCGCCCGCTACCTTCGACCCCTGCTACTTCGCTGCTCAATAGAACCCGGATGTTCTCAGTGGCGGCAATCTGATCAACCAGGTACTGCGACATTCGGGCCTCCAGGGAGTCGCCGCGGACGATGATGGTCACGGTCCCGGCGAACTTGGACAGCATCATCGCCGCCTGACCGGCAGAGTTGGCACCACCGATGACGAAGACGTCCTCTCCGCGATATGTAACAGCTTCCGACACGGCGGCGCCGTACCAGATGCCGGCACCAATCAGAGGCCCGGCACCGGGTACGTCGAGGGTACGAATGGTCATACCGGTGGCGATCAATAGGGCACGGCAGCTGAGTTCCGTGCCATCGTTGAGCGTCACGATCTTCGTCGGGTCTTCAACCCGAACCGAGGTCGCCTCTACGGCCGTGAGGATCTCCGCGCCGAGGCGCTCGGCTTGCGCCGTGGCCCGACGGGCCAGATCGGCCCCACTGATCCCCTTAGGAAAACCCAGATAATTCTCGATCCGGGAAGAGGTTCCTGCTTGACCTCCCGTTGCGTGTCGCTCGATCAGGGCGGTGTGGAGACCTTCGGATGCCCCGTACACCCCGGCACCGAGACCGGCCGGACCGGCCCCGATGATCACCAGGTCGTAATGAGTGGTGGACGGCGACGTGTGCAATCCGGCGTGTTCGGCAAGCAGGCGGTGGTCGGGTTGCTCGAGTCTCGTCCCGTCCGGGAACAAGACCAGCGGCAGCCGGGCTACGGCCTCCCCGGCGGATACCACAGCCCGGGCGTCCGGATCCTCTTCGATATCCATGAACCGATAGGGCACCTGATTCCGTGACAAGAAGTCCTTGACGTCGTAGCTGTCCGGTGACCAGCGGGCACCGATCACCCGGATGCCGTCGTAGGGGGCCGGATTATCCGCCTGCCAGTCATCAAGCAGGTCGTCGAGTATCGGATAGAGATGTTCCTCCGGTGGATCCCACGGCTTCATCAGATAGTGATCAAGGCCCACGTCATTGATGGCGGCAATCGCAGCCTCGGTGTCCGCGTAGGCGGTGAGCAGCACCTTTCCGGCATCTGGATAGAAGGCGATTGCCCCGGCGAGGAACTCCGTGCCGCTCATCTCCGGCATCCGTTGGTCCACGAGGAACAGGGCCACGACATCCCCGCGGCTCTGCAGTTCACGCACCGTCTGGAGTGCGTCCACGCCGGACGACGCCCGCACAATCCGGTAGTCCTCACCGTAGTGACGTCTCAGATCACGGGCGACCGAGGCAAGCACTTGCGGATCGTCATCGACTGCGACAATTGCCGGTTTGCTCATCGTCTCTCCCGGAGACAGACACACGCCGTGAGCATTAGAAACACTGCTGATCCTCCCTCCAGTCCGGAATTCGGCCGAACATCGCTTCAACATAGCGACACAGACGGGCAGCCGACCAGAAAATCCACCGAGTTCGCTCCCGGCTGAGCCTGTTTCCGTCATCCGCTCGAGCGAGTATCTTCTAGGCCCACACTCGAGAGGCACAGGTGAAAGACCCGTCCGTTCAGATCGCACTACTGGTCATCGTCGCGGTTGGCGCTACATGGCTCGCCGGGCGGCTCCACATACCCTCGATTCTGCTGCTCATGGCGGTCGGGCTCATTGCCGGCCCCGGATTCGGACTCATCGATCCCGATGCTCTATTCGGCGAGATCCTCACTCCGGTCGTGTCTTTGGCAGTCGGCATCATTCTCTTCGAGGGAGGGTTGAGCCTCCGCCTGAGAGAAATCGAGGGCCAGCAACGCGTCATCTGGCTTCTGGTGTCGGCGGGCGTGCTGATCACATGGATGGTCGGAAGCGGTGCGGCACTGCTGTTCACAGACCTCCCGACCGGTGCAGCATTCCTCCTCGGTTCAATCCTGGTGGTGTCCGGACCGACGGTCGTGGGGCCGATCCTGCGCAGTGTTCGACCGAGCCGTTCTGTCTCGTCGATCCTCAAGTGGGAGAGCATCTTCATCGACGGTATCGGTGCGATGGTGGCCGTACTCACTTACGATTTCTTGCTGATCGGTTTCGACGAGAGCTCTCCGCTGTCGATCGGAGCGGACGTTCTGATGTTCGTCGTCGTAGGAGTCCTGGCCGGCGGCATTATGGCGGTACTCACCATCATCCCGCTGCGACGGCACTGGGTGCCGGAGCAACTCCTCTCACTGGTAGGCATTGCCGCGGCCCTCGCCGCATTCACCATCTCGAACGCGTTCATCCACGAGTCCGGGTTGCTCGCCACCACCGTCCTGGGGCTGATCCTGGCGAATCACCGTCCGATCCGCACCGAACAGATACTCCGTTTCTCGGAGGTCGTGCGGGTCTTGCTGATCGGAGCGCTCTTCATCATCCTCAGCGCCCGTCTCACCACCGACGATCTCGCCCTGCTCGGATTCGGAACCGTCGGTCTCATCGCCGCGCTGGTCATGATCGGACGTCCTCTCGCCGTCGCCGTAGCGACCTGGCGATCTGATCTCTCGAGGGCCGAGCGCTGGCTGCTGGCCGGAGTGGCACCGCGCGGGATCGTGGCAGCTTCGATCGCGTCCGTGTTCGCACTCGAATTAGAGTCCAGGGGCTATGCCGGAGCTGAGAAGCTGGTGCCTCTCACGTTCGCGGTGATCATGGCCACCGTCATTCTCTACGGCCTCGGCACCGGGCCGCTTGCCAGGCGGCTCGGATTGGCCGAACGCAACCAGCAGGGCATCCTGATCGTTGGTGCCGGAGTCGTCGAGCACTCAATCGCCCGAGCGTTGCACGACTCCGGGATTTCGATCGTCATGGCGACCACCAACCGCACCGACGAGTACTGGGCGAGAATGGACGGGCTCACAACCTTCTACGGCAACGTTCTCGACGAGGACATCGATCTCGAACTCGAACTGTCCGGTATCGGTCGACTCCTGGCGCTGACTCCAAACGATGAAGTCAACACGCTGGCCTGTCAACGATTCACCGATGTTTTCGGCGGTGCGGAAACGTATCAGCTGCCCGCCGCCGCGCTACCGGCCGGAATCGAGATCAGCGGAGCCCACCTCGGCGGCCGCACGTTGTTCGGCGATGACTTCGACTACGAGACACTCCGTCATGAGTTCGAATCCGGGGTTGTACTCCGTCGGACGGAGTTGTCCGATTCATTCGGCGCTGATGATCTCATGGAGCAGGAGGGTGGGGTCCGTCCTGCCTTCGTGGTCCGCAAGGAACGATTGAGCGTGGTGACCGCAGATACTTCCGAGCGGACCCTGTCCGGACTTCGAGGAGGCGACACGCTCATCTGGCTGACAGTTTCCGAACCGGAATCGGCCTAGCCGATCTCAACTTGCCGGTGAGTCGCCTCCATCACCTTCATGCTCGTTTCCAGGCAAGCGGCCCGCCTCCATTGCGAGTAGATCGCGCTGGACTCGTTCGAACTCGACTCGTTCGATCTTTCCGGCTGCATATCGACCAGCCACCCGCCGAAGGGGATCTTCTGTAGCGAACCGGCCGCGTTGGTTGAAGAGCACCACGCCGAGAGTCACGATCACCGCAAGAACCACCAGGATCGGAACGAGGTACCAGTACCCGAAACCGTCCATGTGACCACTCACAAAACCTCTTCGACCGAGATCAGCCAACACCATCGCTTTCTCCTTGCATGTCGCTATGAAGTGTGGTCCAGGGGTGTAAGAAGCCCCTGAAGACGACTTGAAGATCTGGTGAGACCGGGGTCGTTCGCCGGCCAACTGGGACTCTCGGCCCTGGATGGAGTTGAACCGGGCGGATATGCTCGCAGCATGACGGCACTCGGCATCGTCCTCATCGTCTACGGCATCGCGGTGGTGGCCATAGCCTTCATGAAGCCGCCGGCCATTTGGAACATCAAGAAGATCCAGGGTTTTGTGAGTGCTCTGACCGAAACCGGTACGGTGATCTTCTTCATCGTCTGGGGTATCGCCGCCATCGTCATCGGAATCGTCCTTCTGGTTTGAACGTCGTCGACCCCCGGTGATCCCGGGCATTTGCGAATGCCCGCTGCTCAATCGCATAGTCTGAGTCCATGGGATTGAGAGCCTGCTTCCGGCCCGTCGCAGCCATCGGTCTCGGGTACCTGGCCGGTTCCGTCCCGTTTTCGAATCTCGTGGCTCGTAGGACGAAGGGCGTTGACTTGCGCGAGGTCGGCACGGGGACCGTTTCAGGTTCGGGGCTGTACTACGAGGCCGGCCTTGGGCCGTTGCTCGTCGGCGGCATCCTCGATGTCGCCAAGGGAACGACCGGTCCGCTCGTGGCAGGGAGCGCCAGCCCGATGCTGGCAGCCCTCGCAGGTGGGGCCGCGGTGATCGGTCACAATTGGTCGATCTTCCTTGGCGGGGCAGGCGGCAGGGGCATATCCCCCGCCATGGGTGCCCTCCTCGTTAACGGATGGCAGGGGAGCCTCGTTCTGTTGGGAGGGGTCACCGTCGGCCGTATGGCGCGGCTGACTTCGGTGGGCGCACTCTTTTCCTACCTGGCTCTCATCCCGGTGCTGGCAGCCAAGCGCGGGCGCGGCGGAGCAATCGCCGCCGTCGCCGTCGTTCTCCCGATCCTGGCCAAGCGCATCGCAGGTAATCAACCAGCGGGGGGTGCGAAGCCCTGGAAGACGAGGTTCATCCGCCTCGTGTTCGACCAGGATTCACCTCCGCCGATCGAATGGGCACGTCGCCAACCGGGGAGCAGTGGCCAATGACCGTCACCGTTATCACCGACAGCGTTGCCACCATCCCCTCCGGGGTAGCGAATGAGACGGGAGTGATCGTCGTCCCCGAGCGATTCACGCTCGGGGAAAAGTCTTACCTCGACGGCGAAATGGGCCTCGAGGAGGTTGTAGAGCGCATCGATGAAGGCTTCACGACTTCAGGACCGTCGCCGGGTGACTTCCTGCAAGCGATCGAGGAGCACGGAACCGATGACGGCGTGCTGATCGTCACCGTCTCTTGTGGGCTCGCCTCCGGAACCCACGACAGCGCCCACACTGCGTCGCGGCTCTCATCGGTCCCTACACGGGTCCTCGACTCGCGGACGGCAGCCGGCGCGCAGGGGCTGGCCGTCCTCGGCGCCACTCGATGCGCCAACCTCGGCTGGTCGCTCGATGCGGTAGCCGGCGAGGCTGAGTACATCGCCGGGCGGGTCCGGCTGGTCGCTCGACTGGACGATCTGGGCTGGTTGGCACGAGGAGGCCACGTCCCGTACATCGCCGCCCGGGCGGGAGACATGGTGGGGGTCAAGCCTCTGGTCGAGGTTCGCCACGGGAAGGTGCATGCTCTCCGCCCGGCTCTGAGCGACGAGTCTGCCAGTGAACGCTTGTTGGATATCTGGCGGTCATCGAATCCTGGCAACGCCCGCCTCCACATCGCCGGCCTGCACGCCCTGGGAGCAGAGACCGCCGTTCGTCTGCTGGACGCGGTCCGGTCGGAAGTTGAACCGGAAACCGAGTTCATGGGCTATTTCGGCACCGTAATGGTGATGCATTCCGGACCAAGCCTTACGGGCCTCGCCTGGTGGTGGGATGAGAGGTAGTCGCGGGTCGCGAGTTTCTAGTCGCGAGTTGCGGTTTCAGGCTGGAGCCGTCGCCAGTGCCCAATCGATTGCCCGACGAATTGAGGGGATGCCCCTCCTGTCGAATGCATGCCCCATGCGTGGGACAAGCTCGAGGCGAGTTGGTCCGACCGCCGCCAGCACCAGTCGTCTCGCCTCGCCGGTGTGGATGAAAGAATCGGCCTGTCCGTGGACCACGGCGAGAGGCACCCTGATACTCGAGACCAGAGCCTCGGGGGGAGGTGGATTCGTCCATAGCGGGTGGATGCGAACCCGCAGAAACCGGGCGGCCAGGTAGCGGCCGAGTTTCGTCCGGGTCATGAGTATCGCCAGAACTGCCGAGGCACTCCTCGGGACTCGCCACCGCGCCGGTGAACTGAGGCTCACGGCGCCGGCCAGCCCATGGTCAGTGGCGGCATAACGCAAGGCGGCGATGGCTCCCATCGATGCACCGAACACCACCACCGTGCCGGATCTCAACCTGGCCTCTCGCACAGCTGCCTCCACATCGAACTGCTCGCTGTCTCCCAAAGTGCACAGGCCTTCAGAATCGTTGTGACCCCGGGAGTCGTACGTCAGCACGTCGTGGCCGGCATCGGCCAATCCGCGAGCGAACTCGTCAACCTCTGGATCGTCCTTCGACGCAGTGAACCCGTGGGCAATGACTACGGCGGTTCCACGAGGATTAGAGGTTGCCGGCAACCAGCGACCCTGCAACGTGAAGCCGTCGCGAGTGACGAATTGCAGACCTTGCATCAAACCACGATATGCGTGCTGACGGGCAATGCCGGGATGGCGGTTGCGAGCAGTCCGTGACGGCGCATCGATCGGAAGAACACAGAGGTTGAAACGCCGATGGCCGCCGCAGTGAGTGCGAGCGTTCCGGCCGTTTTGGCAGCCAGAAAGACGGGAACCGGCTGACTGACGAGCAACCAGAACCCCAGAGCGGCGTTGGCGAGTTGCACCAGCGCCCACAAGAGGGTGATGCGGAGGAAGTAGCTTCGCACAGCCGGATGACTCCGAAAGGCGTCCGGCATCGGCAGAAAGTCCTCGGCGAGCCGGGCGGCCAGCGGTCGACCGGCCGGAACGGAGAGCAAGAAGGCGGCAGCCACGACGACGGTACCGAGCGTCGGCTGGAGGAAGTAGAAGAACACCGACCGGGTCGAGATTGCCAGCACGGTGCGCACAGTCATCCCAAGTGCGCCCAGCAAGAGGATCCCGGGGACGCGCTGGCGTCGGTGCACTCGATATGCAACCGCTCCCCACGACCAGAAGAGGGCAACTCCGATCGCTCCCCAAATCCCGACAATCCACAGGAAGACATAGAACAAAGCCAGCGGAATAACCACACCCTCGAGCAGTGGGCGGATGGCATGTCGCGCGAGCGAACGAAGCGAGGGGGGTTGGAAGGTGGGGGCGTTCATAGAAAGGAATCGGCACGAGCGCCCCGGATCTTGAGCCGGGACGGTCGAAGCCGCGCGCAGCTTACCGGGCGGTTAGCAATGCGCAAGAGGTACTTTGTGGCAGGTAACCCCTTCTGGCGTCAGGAACCGGCCAGAATTGCGCGCTTTCTGACGCCAGAACGAGTGGGGAAGGGTCAGACGCCGGTTCCGACCCTGGTCGGGGTCTTCTGGTCGCGCCGTACCCAGGTGACCAACTGCCACGGTCGGATTAGATACTGGAACGGCACCGTGATGATGTGCACCAACCTTGAGAACGGGAACGCCACCAGGAACAACCAGAAGAGGGTGGCGTGCGTCTGCAGCACGAGCGGGACGTTGACCACCAGTTCCGGTCGGGGCCGCAAGGTCAACAACGACCAGATCCACGGCACAAACACGCCGGTACCCCAGAACGAACCCCAGCGATAGCCGACGGCGATCCATAGGCCGGTGATGATCTGCGCGAGTAGAAGCGTGAGCACTACGAAATCCATCGGCGTCGTAACCACCCGCACCCGCCGCGAGGTAAGGCGCCGGTGGATCAGCACCACCAGCCCCGCCAGCGCCCACAGACCGAGGGAGAATCCCGTGATCTCGAGGAGATACAACCGCACCGGGGCGCCATTCCACGCCTGAAATCCGACCGGGACGAGAAGGGCCAGGAGGTGACCGACGAGGATCGCCAGGACCCCCCAATGAAACGAGATCGAGCCCCAGAAGAGCTGACGATTCTCCAGCAGCTGGGTCGACAGCGAAGACACAGAGAACTTCCGGAATTTGAGCCGGTAAACCGTGCCCACAATCGCGAGCGCCAACGCGACATACGGGAGCACGACAAACAACAGGACGCCATCGCTCATTGCTCACCTCCAACCGTGGACGGGACATCGACCTCGGAAATTGCTTTCAGGAGGTGCCGGTACGGGTTGTCGCGTTCTGCCTCTTTCAACTCACCACGCATCTTTGCCACCGCGGTGGGCAACACCTCGAGGAGGGTCGCCGGCACCGGGCCGGCAACCGCCAGGAGTCGGAGCACGGGAGCAAGATGGTCGGGCAACTCGCCACCGGCGTCGACGCCCGCCTCCTCCTGCGCCACCTTGAGCTCCGCCATGAACTCCCCCCGGTGATAGTTGTCCCCCCAAATCACCCAGCCGACGTACGGCACGAACAAGGGCCCGAGATCCAGCGTTCGTGTGTGCAGCTCTTCCCACTCGGCGAGACTGAGATCGCCGACCGATTCGATGAAGTGGCTGAAGTGCCTACGCACCCCGGCCGAGTCGAGCTTCGCCATCGCCGCCCGCAGTTCTTCGAGGCGGCCCGGACGGGGGTATTCGAATCCCTCGGCCAGCGGCGCGAAGTCCCACATCATGCACCTCGCTTCGGAACCGACGTGTAGCCCAGTCCGGTCTCCCCCTTGCGGGCGAGCGGGTCGCCGTACATCGCCTCTGCAGACATCTCCCGGTGATAGGGCGGGAACACGAATCGTTCCTGCATGGTCGGGAGCGTGGTCATCCGGTAGATGGCCTCGATCTCTTCGGGTGTCGTGCCCGCCGACTCGATCATGGCCAACGTTGCCTCATCGATCACACCTTCCACGCTCTGGCGGCGCTTGTAGATGCGGACCGCCAGCATCTTGCGCAGGATCTTTTCGATGACCTCCTCATTGCCGGCCGAGAAGAGATTGGCCAGGTACTTGATCGGCAGTCTCGCCTTCTCGAGGCCCTGGAACAGCTCGAAATCGATCTGTTCGGGCGAGATGTCGAGTCGTATGAGACCCTGCTCGATGGTGGATACCACCGGCGAAAGGGGCGGAATGTAGAACATCATGGCGATCGTCCGGTACTCGGCGTGCAGTGGCAGGGCCAGCTTCCACTCCTTGACGAACTTGTAGGCCGGGGAGTTCTGCGCAGCCGCGATCCATCCGTCGTCGAGACCGTTTCTCTTGGCCGCCGCCACCACCGCGGGATCGAACGGATCGAGGATCACCTCGTTCTGCCGGTCGAAGAGTTCTTCCTCGGGACCCTCCGCCGCCCATTGAATGAGGTCGGCGTCGTAGAGGAGTACTCCCATGTAGCGAATCCGGCCAACACACGAATGGGCGCAAGCCGGGGCCTGACCCGTTTCCATTCTGGGGAAGCAGAGAATGCACTTCTCCGATTTGCCGGTCGACCAGTTGTAGTAGACCTTCTTGTAGGGGCAAGCAGACACGCACATCCGCCAGGCACGGCACTTGTCCTCGTTGACCAGCACGACGCCGTCCTCGCCCCGTTTGTAGATGGCGCCGCTCGGGCACGCTGCCACGCAAGCCGGATTCAGGCAGTGATTACAGATCCGGGGCAGGTAGTTGAAGACCACCCGCTCGATCTCAGCCATCTGTTCCTTCACCTCGGCAGCCACGCCTGCGAAGTTGGGATCGTTGGCGGCATAGATGTTGGATCCAGACAAGTCATCGTCCCAATTCGGACCTGCCTCGATGTCGATCGGATCACCGGTAATCGCTGAAATGGGAATCGCGGTCGGTTGATGCTCCCCTTCCGGGGCGTTGAACAGATCCTCGTACCGGAACGTGAACGGTTCGTAGTAGTCGTCCAACTCCGGCAGCGCCGGGTTGTAGAACAGGTTGGCGAGACCCCGCGACCGGCTGTGGAGCTTCAACTCGACGCCAACCCAGTTCTTCTCCCACCCACCCCGGTAGTGCTCCTGGTCCTCCCACCCGGTCGGGTAGCCGGTGCCGGGCCGGGTCTCGACGTTGTTCCACCACATGTACTCGGCGCCCTTGCGGTCGGTCCACAGGTTCTTGCAGGCGACGCTGCACGTGTGACATCCGATGCATTTGTCGAGGTGGAACAGCATGCTCATGTGGGCTCTGACGTCCATGGTTCCTCCTCTCAGTAACTCGGCTTGTCGATACGGCGGACATAAACGAACGTATCCCTGTTCACCCCTGTTGGCCCCCAGTAGTTGAAGGCGTAGGTGAACTGGGCGTACCCGCCACTCATCAGAACCGGCTTGAGCCGGGTTCTCGTCAGCGAGTTGTTCATACCGGCTCGCTTCTTGCGCAGCGGCGAGATCGGGATCCCGACCGTTCGCTCGGTGGCGTGATAAACGAACACCGTTCCCTTCGGAATGCGGGCCGACGTGATGCACCTCTGCACGAACACGCCGTTGTCGTTGAACAGCTCCACCCAGTCGTTGTCCGAGATTCCCATCTCGGCAGCTTCTTTGTCGTTGAGCCAAACCGGATAGCCGCCCCGCGACAGGGTCTTCATCCGGATGTTCTCCGAATACGTCGAGTGAATGCTCCACTTGCCGTGCGGCGTGATGTAGTTGAGCAGCCGTCCCTGCGCCTCGTTGGCACTGAACTCCGTCTCCGACAGCATCGTGTGATCGGGCCGGGGCTTGTACGTGGGCAGATGTTCGCCCCAGTCAAGGTAGTTCTCGTGATCGAGATAGAAGTGCTGACGCCCGGTCAATGTTCGCCACGGAATCAGTTCCTCGACGTTCAGAGTGAACGGGCTGTAGGCCCGACCGTGGTTGATCTTGGCGCTCCACGTCGGGGTGGTGAGCACCCGGCGCGGTTGCGACACTAGGTCCGAGAATCGGATCCGGGTGTTGCGCTGCCCGTCGGAGAGATGAGTGAGCGAGAGACCGGTCTTCGCCTCTTCGGCTTCGAAGGCGCGGTGGGCTAGTTCACCGTTGCTGGCCGGGTCGAGATGCAGAATCGCCTCACATACCTCGCGGTCTTGCTCGAGCGACGGGTATGGACGTCCGTTGAGACCGGCAATACCGATATCGCGCGGTTGGCGCTGGATGAGTTCCGCATAGGCGTCCGCCACCGGAATGGTGAGGCCGTGCGCGTTGACACCGTTCTTCTCGACTCCGCGCCCGAGCGAGACCATCTTCTCGTAGAGATTCCTGAAGTCCCGCTCGACGATCCGGAACTTGGGCATCGTCTTGCCGGGAATGGCCTCTACCTCACCCTTGAACCAGTCGAGAACCTCCGGCTGCGCCATTTCGTCCGGCGTGTCGTGTTGTAGCGGCAGCATCACAACGTCCTTGACCGGCTCCGGGAAGTGAGGGGCAGACAGCTCGGCGACTTTGGCCGCCACCGACTTGAAGATCAGCCAGTCCGACTTCGACTCCCATGACGGTGGAACCGCCGCTTGCATCGGGTTGATGTAGGAGTGCATGTCCGTCGAGTTGAGATCGTCCTTTTCGTACCAGGTGGCGGCAGGCAGCACGATGTCGGAGTAGAGAGCACTCGTATCCATCCGGAAGTTGAGATCGACGACCAGATCGAATTTGCCGATCGGCGCATCCGTGCGGAAGTTGACTTCAGAGACGGTCTCACCGGCTAGCTCTCCGGCGACCGCCGTCGAGTGGGTTCCCAGGTAGTGGCGCATGAAGTACTCGTGTCCCTTGGCGCTGGTCCCGATGGCATTGCCACGCCAGATGAACCAGGTCCTCGGCCAGTTTTCCGGGGCGTCCGGGTCATCGATGGCGAACTCGACCTCCCGGCTCTTCAGCCGTTCCACCACATACGAGATGATCTCATCGTCCGTCGTGGCCCCACTCGCCTGCGCCTCCTTGACCAGATCCAGCGAGTTCTGCTTGAACTGCGGATAGAACGGCAGCCAACCCCGGTGCACGGCCCGCACCTGGTGGTCGATGGTGTGATCGTCGGTCGAGGCGTGTTCGGGCAGCGTGTCGTAGTCTGAGTATCCCCGCTCGTACCTCCACTGGTCGGAATGGACATAGTGGAACGACGGGCTGTTTTGCTGGCGAGACGCCACCCCCCAGTCGCCACCAAAGGCGATTGATCCCCAGGAAGCCTGGTTGACCAGCTTCTCTTGTCCGACGTAGTGCCCGAGGCCCCCACCGTTCACGCCGACACACCCGGTCAGCATCAGGGCAACGATGCCAGACCGGTAGAGCAGATTGTTGTGGTACCAGTGGTTGGCACCTGCTCCGATGATGATCAAGTTCTTGCCGTTGGTCTTCTCGGCGTTGTCGACCCAGTCTCTGGCGAAACGAATGACGGTGTCACGGTGGATGCCCGTGAACTGCTCCTGCCAGGCGGGGGTATAGAGGGCTTCTGCGTCGTTGAGGTCGGCGGCGTAGTCGCCGCCGAGATCACGATCGACGCCGAACTGAGCAACCATGAGATCGAACACCGTGGTGACTGCGACACGGCCTCGGTCGGTTTCGACATACCGAACAGGAACACCCCGGCGCACCGAACCGCCGCCGACGAACTCATCGAACTCGACGTCAACGACACCGTCGTTCGAACCGACAAACGTCAGTTCAGGATCAAGCGCTTCTCCGTTGAGACCGTCGACCAACTCGAGGTTCCATTTGCCCTTGTCTTCTTTCGCCCAGCGGTAACCGATAGTTCCCTGCGGCATCCGCGGGCGACCCGAGTGGCGGTCCCACCAGAGGAGCTTCCATTCACCGTTCTCGGCGTCGCGATATTCGTCAACGCGGTTCGCCCGCAGGCATTTCACTGGGCGTGAGCCGTCGAGTTCCACCAGAAACGGCATGTCGGTGTACTGCTTCACATAGTCCTGGAAGTAGGGAACTTGCCGGTCGACGTAGCTCTCCTTGAGGATCACATGGTTGACGGCCATCCAGAAGGCGCCGTCCTGGCCGGGATTCGAGGGAATCCACCAGTCGGCGTACTTGGCCACTTGACTGAAGTCGGGGCTGAACACGGTGAGCTTGGCGCCGGCGTGCCGGACCTCGGAAATGAAGTGGCAGTCGGGTGTTCTCGTCATGTTGAGGTTGGAGCCCATGACCGCCACGAAGCGGGAGTTGTACCAGTCGGCCGACTCATGGACGTCGGTTTGCTCGCCCCAGATCTCCGGTGAGGCGGGCGGCAGGTCGCAGTACCAGTCGTAGAAGCTCATCACGACGCCACCGAGCAAGCTGAGGAACCGGCTGCCGGCCGCGTAGCTGATCTGCGACATCGCCGGGATCGGTGAGAAACCTATGACCCGATCCGGGCCGTGTTGTTTGGTTGTGTGCACCACGGAGGCCGAGGCGATCTCCAGCGCTTCGTCCCAGGACATCCGGCGGAACCCGCCCTTACCGCGGGCGGTCTGGATACGTTTCCTTTTCTCCGGATCGTCCATGATCGACTTCCAGGCTTCAACGGGATCGCCGTGGATGGCTTTGGCCTGCCGGTAGAGGTCGATGAGCGCGCCGCGTCCGTATGGATACTTCACGCGAATCGGACTGTAGAGGTACCAGGAGAAGCTGATGCCGCGCTGACAACCGCGCGGTTCATATGGAGGCAGGCCGTCTTCGAGTTGCGGGTAGTCCGTGGCCTGGAGTTCCCAAGTGACGATTCCGTCCTTGACGAAGACTTCCCAACTGCACGAACCGGTGCAATTCACACCGTGGGTCGTCCGAACCCGTTTATCGTGCTGGAAACGGTTGCGATAGAACTCCTCCCATTTCCGCTCTGCCGGAGCCTCTTTGTCTCTGATCCATTCGGTACTCATCGTTGGCTCCTCAACTGCCGTGCGAATCCCGGCCGCCGACTGCGCGGCGCCAGCAACATCAATGCGAACAGAGCAACAACGCCGAGGGCGCCGCCCAAAACCAGTACGTCGGGCCCCCCGGATGGCTGCACATTCGAGAGGGAGGCGAAGTAGGCGGCCAGGTCTGACCTCTCCTGGTCGGCGATGGGGCTGTCGGAAAAGAGCGGCTGCATGGTTGCCGACGGAGGGCTGACCAATGCGGCTGCTACAGCTTCTTCGCCGCCGTACCGGTTGGACAGATCAGTGAGATCGGGCCCGAGGGCCGGTCCGTTTAGAGCCTGGAAGCCGGCTGCGGTGTGGCACGAAGCACACGCAGGAGCCCCGTTCTCCAGACGTTCGCCTCCCGTGAAGAGGTCCTTCCCTCTGGCTGCGTCACCGGGTTCGAGTCCCCCGGTCTCAGCAGGAATGAACACGCCGGCCTGGATGTAGCCGATCACCGCATCGATCTCGGGACCCGAGAGATCCGGGAAGGAAGGCATCTCTCCGTCGTATGAGACTCCGAGAACATCAAGTGGGCCGGACTTGCCTTCTGCCAATACGGTCTTGACGTATTCGGTGTCCTGCACACGGTCGTTGCCGACCAAAGGAGGGAACGATCCACTCACGCCTACACCGGTACCCTGGTGACAGGCCGCGCAGCTGGCGAGGAACACCTCTCGGCCGTCGACTTCCTCCTGTGCGCCGACTGCGGGCGGAAACAGCATGACGACTGCGGTACCTCCCACGATCAGCGCCAGGCACAGTGACCGTCTCATGCCCTTTCCTTCCCTCTCTCGATCTATGAAGTGCACTTCTCTCCCCGATGCCTTCCGAGATCCAATCGATCCGACTTGCTATCTCTTCCTATTGTCCGACTTCCTCGGCAGCCGGGGAGTTGGAATCTTGTGAGGTGGTGTGTCCTCGGGAATCTGATGGGTGCCGGCAGCAAGTTCTTCATCAATACTTACCAGATCCGCGAACGACGTGGTCGACAGTTGCTCGGCCATGGCGTTCTGGGCGCGCGCCCAAGGGACATGCACCGGGCAGTTGTTCTCCCATGAGCACGGTCCTCCCTGCAGCACGCATACGTCGAGAGCGATCGGCCCCTCAGCGGCTTCGACAACCTCGAGGAGCGAGACCTGACCTGGTTGCCGGGCGAGAACGTATCCGCCGGTGGGGCCGGCAACGGCCTCGAGCAGGCCATGCTGAACGAGATTGGCAAGGATCTGAGTGAGATACCGGTTCGGTATATCCATCTCCGCGGCGATCTCCCGGGCCTTGCGGCGATCGCCATTGTGGCGGGCGATGTCGAGCACAGCTCGCACCGAGTAGTCGCCTTTTCTTCCGAGAGACGCCTGCATAACGCTGAGTATAGCACTTAACGTTTAGAGTTGCACTTGACGTTACGTGGAATTCCGACTACAAACACAACTGCGGGCGTCCATCGAAGGCGCGACACTGGTGCCGGAACAGACCCCAACGACCCGGGGGTTCGGGGAAGCCGGTCCGACAACAGCTCAGTTCAAAGGAGAGGGACATGAGTCAGGACGATCGGTCACCGTCCACGGCTGATACGCCGCCGAAACTGCTCGACTTCAGCCAGGAGCGAATCCGGACACTCCACTACACCTGGATCGCCTTCTTCATGACCTTTTACGTCTGGTTCAACATGGCTCCGATGGCGACCACCATGTTGGATTCCGTCGGTTGGTTGACCGACGAGCACGTGAAGATCCTGTTGATCGCCAACGTCGCTCTGACGATCCCGGCCCGCATCGTGGTCGGAGCCCTCATCGACCGCTTCGGGGCACGCGTCGTCTTCTCGGGGTTGATGGTCCTCATGGCGCTTCCCGCCCTGGCCTTCGTTCTCGCCGACTCCTTCATGCAGATGCTGATAGCCCGCCTCGTGCTCAGTTCGGTCGGCGCCGGATTCGTCATCGGGATCAAGATGGTCGCTCAGTGGTTCCCTCCGAAGTACATCGGTAGAGCAGAAGGGTTCTACGCAGGTTGGGGAAACTTCGGATCCGCGTTCGCCGCTATGACGCTCCCCTGGTTTGCGATAACAGTCATGGACAACTGGTTCGGACTCGGTGACAACGCCTGGCGTTGGGCGCTCGGAGTAAACGGCTTCGTCATGGGTGCCTACGGGGTGCTGTATTACTTCCTGGTCCGGGATGTACCGGCGGGCGAGCAACTCCACAAAGCCAAGAAGACCGAGCCGATGATGGTTACGTCGTACCGTGACCTGACCCAGTATCTCGTCTGGTCGTTTCCGCTGGTTGGTGCCCTCGGGGTCCTCGCCTGGCGAATCAGCAACGTGAAAATCGACGGTGAGGCGGTCATCTCCGATGGAACGCTGTTTGTCATCTACGGCATTCTCCTGGCGGTCTACGTCGGCCACGTCTTCAAAACCCTTCAGATCAATCTCCCGTACCTTCGAGCAGGGGTTCCCGACGACGAGAAATACCACTGGGGCAGTGTCGCGGCTCTCAACAGCACTTATTTTGCCAACTTCGGGGCAGAGCTGGCGGTCGTGTCGATGCTGCCGAAGTTCTTCGAGAACACCTTCGTTCCTCTCACAGACAGTGGCGGCAGCCCGCTGGTCACGGCCACCGTCGCAGGGGTGGTGGCAGCCTCCTTCGCGTTCGTGAACCTGGGAGCCCGGCCACTGGGCGGGTACCTGTCCGACCGGATGGCCAACCGCAAACGAACAATGCTGATCTACATGGTCGGGATCGCAGTCGGGTTCCTCCTGATGGCATTCATCGGTCGATGGGGCAGCGGGGTAGACGCCGACGGCCTCAGGACCGTGGTCCCGATGTTCGGGGGGCTCTGGTGGTTGGTCGCCTCCGTGGCAATCACCGTCTTCGCCTCGGTGTTCGTGCAGGGGGCGGAAGGCGCGACG
Source organism: Acidimicrobiia bacterium (assembly GCA_029210695.1). Taxonomy (NCBI): domain Bacteria; kingdom Bacillati; phylum Actinomycetota; class Acidimicrobiia; species Acidimicrobiia bacterium. The sequence continues at coordinate 35,681 of JARGFH010000004.1, read as the reverse complement.
TTCGCCATCATCCCGATGATCAACAAGCGGATGACGGGACAAATCGCCGGAATGGCGGGGGCCTACGGCAACGTCGGCGCGGTCATATACCTGGTTCTCTTCTCGCTGGTTGACTCCAAGACGTTCTTCTTCGTCCTGGCGACCGGAGCGGCGCTCAGCTTCGTCGTGACCCTGTTGATGCTCGAAGAACCAAAGGATTCGTTTGTTGAGGAGTTCGTCCACGACGCAGAGGGGCGCCTGGAGGCATAGGTCAAACATCACTTGGCAGTGCGGGGATGAGCCCCGCGGGAAGAGGAAAGCGCATGGCTGACATCTACGACTGGGACGTCGAAGACGAGACGTTCTGGGAAACCACCGGAAAGAAGATCGCCAAGCGGAACCTCTGGATCTCAATCCCAAGCCTCTTGTGTGGGTTCGCGGTATGGCTCTACTGGAGCGTCATCACCGTTCAGATGCTCAACCTCGGTTTTCCTTTCACCAACGCGCAGCTCTTCACATTGTCGGCAATCGCCGGTCTGGCAGGGGCGAGTTTCAGGATTCCGAGCAGCTTCCTGATCCGGATTGCGGGTGGTCGGAACACGATCTTCTTCACAACTGCGTTGTTGATGATCCCGGCTGTCGGTACCGGTCTTGCTCTTCTCTCGCAGGACACGCCACTGTGGATCTTCCAGGCGCTCGCATTCCTTTCGGGCCTGGGTGGTGGGAACTTCGCTTCGTCTATGTCCAACATCAGTTTCTTCTATCCGAAGAAGATGCAGGGCCTCTCACTCGGCTTGAACGCCGGCCTCGGCAACGCAGGTGTCACGACCATGCAGGTGCTGATCCCTCTGGTCATGACCTTCGGGCTCTTCGGTGGCGGATCGATGATTCTCGAGACGTCTTCTGGAACCCTGATCGGTCAGATCGCAGCCGGTACCGAGACCTGGATCCACAACGCCGGTTTCGTGTGGCTCGTCATCCTGATTCCGCTGGCGTTTTTCGCATGGTTCAAGATGGACAACATCCGCGCCGAGCACGTCTCTCCAAACATCGGCTCCCCCCTCAATTCGTTCGCCAAGATCAGCGGGATGCTCGGATTGGCCTTCATTCCGGCCGCCATCGGCCTCTTCTTCATCCTGCCGAGCCCGACCGGCTTGGGATGGACGTGGGCCAAGTACCCGATCATCATCCTGGTGATCTGGGGAACGGTGCTGCTCCTCAAGCTTCTGCGTGGTGAGATCAAGCCCAACCTCGAGCGACAGTTCAAGATCTTCGGCAACAAGCACACCTGGATCATGAGCGTCATTTACACAATGACGTTCGGCAGTTTCATCGGATACTCGGCCGGCTTTGCCCTGGCGATCAAGGTCATCTTCGGCTTTCAGCATGTCCTGGTGGATGGGGTGATGACCCATGACCTCGTGAACCCCGGAGGCCCCTCGGCGTTGACGTTTGCGTGGATGGGCCCGTTCATCGGGGCGTTCATCCGTCCGGTCGGCGGCTGGATCGCCGACAAAGTCGGTGGAGCGCGAGTGACGCAGTGGGTGTCGGTGGTGATGATCGCCAGTGCGCTCGGAGTCGCCTACTTCATGAAGCAGGCATACCAATCTGCAACTCCGGAGGATCATTTCCTGCCGTTCTTCCTGCTCTTCCTCGTCTTGTTTGCTGCGACCGGAGTCGGAAACGGGTCCACCTTCCGCACGATCGCCGTCGTGTTCGACCAGGAGCAAGCCGGACCGGTGCTCGGATGGACCTCGGCCGTCGCCGCCTACGGAGCATTCGTGGTGCCTCAGGAGTTCGGCGAGCAGATCACGAAGACAACACCGGAGATCGCCCTGTACGCATTCGCCGCCTTCTACGCGATCTGCCTGTTCTTGAATTGGTGGTACTACCTGGGCCCGAAAGCAGAGTTCCAGAACCCGTAGAACAACCGTCTTACCCCGTTCTGGCGTCAGGAACCCGTCAGAAGTGCGCGCTTTCTGACGCCAGAACGAGAGAGGGTGAGCGGGCTGGCACAATGTGGCCTTCATGACCGACCGATCAGACCTCAATCGCAGAGCCCTGCAACTCGAATACGCAACGATCGGGTGGAACGTCGGAGAGGCCGTGCTGACCATCGGGCTCGGCATTGTGGCCGGGTCGCTGGCTCTGATCGGTTTCGGATCGGATTCAATCATCGAGGTGTTCGCATCCGCGGTCGTGATCTGGCATTTGATTCCTGGCCATGACTTCGATCACCCCGACCGAACCGCTCTCGCTCTCCGATTAGTTGGCCTGGCCTTCGCAGTGTTGGCCGTTGTTCTCGTGTCGTTGAGTGTTCGCGATCTCGCAACGGGACGCCGACCGGACGCATCGCCGTGGGGGATCGCATATCTGGGTGTCACCGCTGTGGTCATGTTCGCCCTTGCCCGCTCGAAGAAGCGGATCGCAACGCGCCTGGACTCGGCTCCATTGCGGTCGGAAGCCTCTATGACGCTCCTCGATGGACTCCTCGCCACGGGCACGATGGTCGGACTAGCACTGAACGCAGTATTCGGGTGGTGGTGGGCCGATCCGATTGCAGCGCTACTCGTCGGTGCGGTTGCCGCCAACGAGGCCCGTGAGAACTGGGCGGAGGCGGCCGAGTTGCTCGAGCTGTAAGGGACTCCTGAGAAATCCTCATACCGGAGAACACGGCGACGTTCCCCTGGGTAGTGTCCGAAAAGCGCTCGCGCTTTACGAATCTGAGGGGAGGAACCATGAGGATGTCTGCGGCCGTCCTGTCAATCGTCCTGGCTGCCTGCGGAGGTACGGGGGCGGCATCGAGCACCACTGAAACCGATGCGGCGATCACAACAGTCGCAGCGCCGATCACCGTCCCAACGACAACCCCCACCGTCGCAACCTCAACAACCCTGGGGGCCGCCACGACCACAACGAAGGCAGGGCCGGAGACGTTCGATTCCGGCGTATTTGCCGTGCCGTTCTCGATCATCAAGCCTGAGAGCACGGTCCTAACTCGATGGCAGGTCAGCGCAGATTCCTACTGGCTCAAGCACCTGTCCGGCAAGAACATGTGGGTGACCATCACCACCCTTGGCCCCTCCGCCGTCGAGGAGTGGCGGGAACGCGACCTTCCTCTCACGTTTTCGGATGAGATCGGCGAGATCGAGATCGGTGGCTTGCCCGGAACGTCCGTCGATTTCGCGGTCGATGGGCGAGGCGCGCTGCCGGGAGTGGACAACTTCCAATTCGAGAAAGGCGATGTGGGCAGGCTCTACATCGTCGACGTCGATGGCGAGGTCGTCACCATCATCGGCCTGGCAGGCGCGGATCTCTGGCCACAATTCGAACAAGAACTCGAGGAGCTTATATCCGGCATAACCTGGGAGTAACGCCGGAACAGCGCCGGCGCCGGGCAGGCGGATCACCACATGAAGCGGAAACACGAGAAGGCCCTCCGGGGCACGTTCCCTGAGTCATGGCGGACATTGCTCGGTGAAAGGCTGCGCTGGTGGTCGATGCTCGGTGCCGGTGACCGGGAGCGCATGGAGGACTTGATCAGGGTGTTCCTGGCCGACAAGTCGTTTGAAGGAACGCGGGGCTTTGAACCATCAGAGGAGATGAAGATCCAGATCGCCGCCCAGGCCTGTCTCCTCATCCTCGGCCTCGACTACGACTTCTACGACGATGTGACGTCCATCATCGTGTCGCCCACCGTCGTTCACCACAACGGGCCGCGTCACCTCGATGGTGGGATCGTCAGCGATGACCACGCCGCCCTTTCCGGACAGGCGATGCTGCACGGACCGGTCCTCATCGCCTGGGATAGGTTGTTCAACCAGGCGCTTCATCCGGACCGGGGTCACAACGTCGTCTTTCACGAGTTCGCTCACAAGCTGGACATGCGAAACGGAAGCGGCAATGGTGTTCCGCCGATGTCCGCCGAACTCAAACTGCGCTGGGAGCCGGCACTCCGGTCGATCCTGCAACGGCTCCGCCGGGGAGGCGCGGCGAGCCTCGATGCGTACGGCGGTACGAATCCGGCCGAATTGCTGGCCGTCGCCACCGAAGCGTTCTTCGACATTCCGGTACGCCTGCAGCGGGATGAGCCGGATTTGTATGGACTGCTCAGGGCTTTCTACCGGCAGGATCCTGCCGCCCGCCTGACGGCATCGAGCGGCTGACCACCCGCATAGACTTCTGACCGTGCATTCAGTCAAAACGGAACCCAGCGTTTCGCCGGCAAGCCGTGACCGAACGGGCGGGGCGCGCATCTGTGCTGCCGCGATCCACGGCTTTGCCACTCCTATCAGTAGTGAGGCGTTTGTCAACGACACCGGAGAGACGGAGGAGCATCCATGACCGATCAGATCGCCATCCGCGCAGAAGGCCTCACCAAGCACTACGGGGACGTAGAGGCTCTGGTGGATCTGAACCTGGACGTTCGCACAGGTGAGATCTTCGGATTTCTCGGACCGAACGGCGCGGGCAAGACGACCATGATCCGGACGATCCTCGACGAGATCCGGCCCACTGCCGGGAAGGCTTCGATCCTCGGGATGGACTCCCATGCGCAATCGGTCGAGATTCGCAGGCACATCGGGTACGTACCGGGCGACCTGGCGATGTATCCCAACCTGACCGGCCATGACACGCTCACCTACTTTGCCAACCTGCGGGGCGGAGTCGACTGGTCTTACATCGATGAACTGGCCGGGCGGCTCGATGCCGACCTCTCGAAGAAGGTAGGAGACTTGTCCTCGGGCAACCGGCAGAAGGTCGGTCTGATCCAGGCATTCATGAACAGGCCGGACGTATTGATCATGGACGAGCCGAGTTCGGGCCTCGACCCGCTCGTACAGCGTGAGTTCCAGAAGATGATGCGCGAGGTGGCGGCCGAAGGGCGCGCCGTGTTCCTCTCCAGCCACACCCTGTCAGAGGTGCAGCGGGTCGCAGACCGGGTCGGGATCATCCGCCACGGCAAGCTGATTGCCGTCGAGGCTGTTGCTGATCTCCGGTCGAAAGCCATCCGCAAGATCAGTATCTTCTTCGACGCTCCCGTCGACGGCACGGTGCTCGAGGGCCTGCCGGGAGTCCGGGCAGTCACCACAGAGAACGACCACGTCACTCTCTCATTCGACGGGCAGATGGAAACGCTCTTGAAGGTCGTCACCGAGCGGTTCCACGTCATGGACATCACGACGCAGGAAGCCGACCTCGAAGAGATCTTCTTGACCTATTACCGCGACGAGGAGGTGAACGTCTAATGCTGGCGAACGTCGCCACGAAGAACGTCCTCGACCGGTGGAAGGGCATCCTCATCGGTGCCGGGAGCATCGGACTACTTCTTCTGATGGGCATGTCGGTGTATCGCAGTGTCGATCTCGGTCTCTACACCAGCATGCCGGCCGCAATGCGGGCCCTCGTGGGGATCGCCGAGGACACCGATGTAGGCGGGTTGGCCTACGGAGCCATCTACGCCTCGTACGGGGCGCTTACGCTGGCGGCCCTGTCGCTTTCGATGGGGTCCGCGTCGATCGCCGGCGAGGAACGCAATGGCACGCTGGGTCTGCTGCTCGGGAATCCCAAGAGCCGGACCAGCATCCTGGTCTCCAAGGCAACGTCGATGGTGGGCTTGACTGCCGTCGGAACGCTCGTTCTGCTTGCGTTCGGACTGCTCAGCCCGGCCCTTTTGAGTGTCGAACTCGGGGACATGCACATCACGGCGCTTGCCTTCCACATGTTCGTGATCTCCATTTTCCACGGCTTCCTCGCCATGGCGATCGGGGCCTGGACCGGGAAGACTGGTCTGGCTTCAGGTGTGACCGCCGGGATCATGACAATCTCGTTCATCGGCGTAGGCCTGTTCCCGCTCATCGATGCGTTGAAGGAGTGGGCCCGGATCTTCCCCTGGTACCACTACTCAAACGGCGAACCAGCCCTCAACGGAGTCGACTGGGGCGGGATCGCCGTCCTAATCGCGGCGATGGTTGTGCTGGCCGCGGCCGCAGTGGTCGGGGTGAACCGGCGAGATCTACGGGGCCAGACGACAGGCGTTTCGTTGATCGACCGTTTGCGAACTCACCCGATAACCAAGAAGGTGGCCGACCGGTTGGCCGGATCGGCACGCGTCAGCCACATCTGGGTCAAAACCCTCACCGAACACCAGGGCCTAATCATCATTGTTGCCTACATCGAGTTCTTCATCATGGGAATCCTGATCGGACCGATGTACACCTTCATCGATGAGTTTCTCCTGGATTTCGCCGATGCCTTACCGGAGGCAATGCTGGCATTGTTCGGAGGCGGTGATCTCAGCACCGCCGAGGGCTTCTATCAGGTCGAGACCTTCGGGATGATGGCTCCCATTGCCGTAATGGTGGCGACCATTGCCATTGGAGCACGGGCGCTGGCGGGCGAAGAGGCCAATCGCACGATGGGCATACTGTTGGCCAATCCGATCAAACGGTCAAAGATCGTCTATGAGAAGACTGTCTCGATGGTTGTCGGAGGCGTGGTCGTCGGCTTCGCTACGTTTGCCGGAGTGACCCTCGGGTCGGTCATCGGTGGCCTGGGGATGAACATAGGCAACATCGCCGCCACTTGCTTGCTGTTGACGTTGCTAGGCCTGGTGTTCGGTGCCGTCGCGCTGGCCTTGAGCGCCGCCACCGGAAAGCCGCGCCCGGCCATCTTCGGATCGATCGGCATCGCCATCGTGCTCTTCGTGATCAACGCCTTCCTGCCGCTCAGCGAGAGCCTGGCCGGCCTGGCCAAGGCGACACCGTTCTACTACTACCTGTCCAGCGACCCTCTGTTGACGGGAATGCACTGGGGCCACGGGGCGATCCTGTCCGGCATTTTCGTCGGGCTCATCGCGCTGTCGGTCGTTCTCTTCCAACGGAGGGACCTGCGCCAGACGGGCTAGACCGGAAGTCCGGGCAGGAAGGTCGTTCTAACCCCGGTCGAGTTCGTGGAGAGGAATCGAGATCCTGAAGGTCGACCCCTGGCCCGGGCCCCTCGAGTCGGCAGTGACGTCACCACCGTGGGCTCGGGCGATGCTGCGGGCGATGGTGAGCCCGATGCCGCGTCCGGCCGGCTGGGTCGAGTCCGGCAGACGGTAGAACCGCTCGAATATGTGGTCGAGTTCGTCGCGCTGGATACCCGATCCCGAGTCCAGGACCTCTACCACGGCCATGTCGCTCTCCCGGATCGATCGAACGGCGACGACACCGCCGGCGGGAGTATGGATGAGGGCATTGCCCAGCAGATTGGTGAAGACCTGGCCGATGCGCAGGGGGTCGACGGAGACCGGGAGAGCAACGCCCGGTTCAACCTCGAGCGCCACCTGCTGATGATCGAACTGGAGCCGGAGTCGCTCGGCCGCGCCGGCACCCAGTTCCCGCAGGTCGGCGAGTTCTAAAACCATGGGCAGCGACCCCTCTTCCGCCTGAGACAAAAGCGCGAGGTCGTCGGCCAAGCGTTGCATCCGGGAGGCTTCGTCGGCTACCGCCACAAACAACTCACTGGTCGGCTCGGTGACTCCATCGAGGACTCCTTCCATCAGCGCCCGGATGGTGGTGATCGGTGACCGGAGTTCGTGGGTGACCTCGCCGATGAGCCGTGTCCGTCGGCTCTCAGTCGCCGACAAGGTCCGCGCCAGGGTGTTGACGTCCCCGGCCAGAGCCGCCAACTCTTCCTCCTGGGGCAACTCGATTTCCTCGTCGTATTCGCCGCGGGCGATGCGGTCGGTCGCCTCCCGCACGGCGCTGATCGGGCGTATGAACCTCCTGGCCAGGAACGCCGCAACCACTCCGGCCGCCAGGACGGCGACTGCGAAGCCGACCACTAGCGCGATGTTCAGCGAATCACCGAGGGCCGCATGAAGTTCGCCTGCCGTTGCGTTATTCAATCTGCCCGCGCCCCGATTCATCCGACCTAGCCGGCCCTGGAACAACGTCCTCGTGAGGACGCTCCCAACCACGAACATCGCCAACCCACCGATCGCGATGACCAGCAGATGGGAGACAAAGAGTCGGGTGCGGAGACGGCGCCAAATACTCATGATCGGACCCCGCGGAACTTGTATCCGACGCCGCGCACGGTGCCGATGAACCGCAGGGGGTCGGCCGAGTCACCGAGCGCTTTGCGAAGGTTGCTGATGTGGGTGTCGACGATCCGCTCGTCTCCGAAGAAGTCCCAGCCCCAGATGCGTTCGATGAGCTGCCGGCGGCTGAAAACCCTTCCCGGAGATGAGGCCAGCGCGGCGAGGAGGTCGAACTCGAGCGCGGTGGTCTCTACCGCGTGGCCGTCCACGCCGACCTGCCTCCTGGCCAGGTTCACCGCGATACCGTCGAACTCGAGAACGTCTTCGTCGACCGAACTCGTCATACCCTTGCGGCGCAAAACCGTACGGACCCGGGCGACGAGTTCGCGCGGACTGAACGGCTTGGTCACGTAGTCGTCGGCCCCGCCTTCGAGGCCGATCAACCGGTCGGTCTCATCAGCGCGAGCAGTCAGCATGATGACGTACACGTCGGAGGTCCGGCGGAGTTGCTGTAGAACCTCGAAACCGTCGATGCCCGGCAAGCGGACGTCGAGAACCACGAGGTCGGGGCTCTTGTCGCGGGCTTTGGCGACGGCTTCCTCCCCCGTGGCCGCTTCATCGACGTGATAACCCTCCTCACGAAGATAGGAAACGACAGTGGACCGAATGCGGTCTTCGTCGTCGACCACGAGAATCCGTTCAGCTCGCATGGAAGTCATCGTAGGTGCGGGTGTCGGCACTCATCGACGTGCTCCTCCCCTCGCGTTCGTTCCCCCGCCGCGATGACGGGGGAACAAACGAGGGAGTGGAGTCGGATATCTACCCGTTCCGCCCGTGTCCGTTACCGCCGCTCATGCCGCGCGAGCCGCCGCCTGATCCGGCGTTGTCGCAGAGACCATCGCCATCCTCGTCGACGAAGTTCTCTCCATCGCAGGTGCCATTGGGGCCGTGCCCACCGAGACCTCTGGTCCCGCGCAGATCGTTGACACCGTCACCGTCCTCATCGACGTAGTTGTCGCAGATTTTGTCGCCGTCTGCGTCGATGAAGTTGTCACTGACTCCATTACCGTCTTCGTCGATGAATCCCCAGGCGTAGCCGTTGCCGGCCTGGTTGCCGACGTTGTCGAAATCCCGGATTCCATCACCGGGAGCCGCCGCCAGAGCGGCAGTTGCCATGGCTCCTACCAGGAGTGCCACGGCCAGGAAAAGACCGAGAGTCTTCTTCATGATGTTGCTCCTTTCTTGAACATCTAGGGGCAGTATCGGAGACGGTCATCCAGGCATAGTGAGCGCTGTGTGAAGGTTATGTGGAGTCGGAGGCGGCCTCCGCCCTCGGGTGGACGGTCGGTCGAACGGGTTACTGCGATCCGGGATCCCTCCGTTGGCGGAACGATCGGGCTACCCGACGATCCCCACCGCGCTGAGGACGGCCTCCGCGAGATCTCCCGGGGGTCAAGCCCGGCGCGTCGATAGCCATATCGTTGAAGACGCGGGTAAACACGGCCTCCATGATCAGGGGCATACTGCTGGGGCCACTTGTGGTCTTTGTGCGCGATCATGAGGACCTTTGGCTCATCGTCCCGGCGTCGGCGATGCGCTTGGCTGGGTCACGATGAAGGCCTCGCCCGATCCACGCGGCACCCTTTCGCCTGAGGTCGCCGGACCGTTGCTGTTTGCCCGTTTCGCCTATCCACCCAACGAACTGGGATACTGCGGATCTGAGGACCATCGCACTTTGCTCGAGTACGGTGCGGCGCAAGTCGTTGATCCCGGCATACGGGAGTTGGCCAAGGGATTCTCCGGCGCATGGCCATACCTCCAGTTCATCGCCACCGAAACCGGCATCGGAGATCCACTCGACACCAGAGTCGTCGAGGCGTATTGGATCGGAAGTCCTTTGCTCGAAGGACTGGACGTAACCGCACTCGGCAATTCCCTGCGTGATCGCTTCGCTCCTCGAGCAGGGGCATCGTGGAAGTACCTCGAGGAGACCATCCCGGCAAAAGCGCTTCCCCACCACTCATTTCACGTGCTCGGCGTATACCCGTGGGTTGGCCTGTTGAACGGCGACCTCGGGGACCACCCGCTCCGGATCCTCGACCGGTGTCGCATCCGGTGGGGGCGGGTTGTGGCTGATCTCGGGGAAAAGCTGGTGGTTAGTAGCCGACCGCTCGAATGGGATGGTCGATCATTGTCACTCGGCGCTGAGATCGAGGAGTTGGCCGTCACAACCCTGGAGGGGTACGGGTTCGTGAGTGGCTTCAGTCCGGGGGAATGGGTTGCCCTCCATTGGGACTGGGTTTGTGATCGTCTCGATCGACGGCAGCTCGCCAATCTCCAGCGCTACACAAATACCCATCTCTCCATTGCCAATCACGGCCTAGCTCACCCTGGTCCTGCAACCGTTCTCGGCTGAGGGCGAGCTGTCGCCTCCCGGCCGACCGCGGTTATGTCAACGGACACCCGGTCACGCTCTCCGTCGGTGGCGTATGGTGAAGTGGCGAGCATCGGGTGGTGAAGGTGAGACTGGGCAGAGGGACGGCATTCCTGCTGGCAACGATCGTCGGCCTGGCGGCCTGCGGTGCTCCGGCCTTTCCCGCCCCCGACCAGGACTACTCCCACCTCGGACTGTCAGATGCGGAAGCCGCCACGCTCCTCAGCCTGGAGCAGGTGGACGATTACCCGCTCTACAGGATGCACCACTACGCGGAGTACGACTCCAGGAATACAAGGGGCCCGATGCCGCTGTTCCTTCAGGTAATCGCGTCTGGGCGTGCACCCTCTTCACGGCCATGGCGGACCCGGAGTCGAGGTTGTTTGCCCGCAACCTCGATTGGCGGTTCAGTCCGACTCTGGTGCTCTTCACTGATCCGGCCGACGGGTACGCGGCGGTCACGTTCGTCGACATCGAGTATCTGGGTTTTCGCGGTGACCTGGCCGGGGACTTGACCTCCAGATCAATCGAGGAGTTGGCCGGTCTTCTCGATGCCCATCACCTTCCCTTCGACGGCCTCAACGAGGCAGGCTTCGCCATTGCCATGGCTGCGGTTCCACAAGGCGAGGTACCCATAGACCCCGACAAGGAGGCGATCGGATCGCTCGGGATCATTCGAGCGATGTTGGACAAGCAGGTACCGTCGAAGAAGCGATCGAGTTGTTCGGGACCTACAACATCGACTTCGAGGGTGGGCCCCCTCTCCATTACCTGATAGCAGATTCGCATGGCGATTCGGCTCTCGTTGAGCATTTCGAGGGCGAGATCCAGGTGGTTCGTGGTGACCCCGCATGGCAGGCGGCGACCAACTTCCTCGAGTCCTCGGTCGAGTCGACCGGAGGGCAGTGCGGACGGCACGACACAGTTGCGCGCCAACTCGAAGGGGCCGGCGGTGCGCTCGACATCCCGGGAGCCTTTCTGTTGCTGGAAGACGTGTCCCAACCCGACACCCAGTACTCAGTCGTCTACAGCACCAGTACCGGGAACGTTGGGGTGGCAATGGGCCGGGCTTACGACCAGGTATTCAGCTTCCAGCTAGAGATGCTCGATCGCTGACTCCCTCAGAACCGGGTCGAATACGCAGCCAACTCCTCGAGGTAGGGACGTCGCTGATCGTCGGAAATCCAGGCAGCCTCGAACGCGTTCCGGCTCAGCTGGATCAGATCGTCTCTCGTCAAGCCGCCCTCGCGTTGGGCGACGATGAGGTTCTCGGTCATGTAGCCGGGGAAGTAGGCGGGATCATCTGAGTTGATGGTCACCTTCAAGCCCCGGTCGAGCATCTCCTTTATGGCAGAAGCCTTCGTGCCCTCTGTGACATAGCTGTTCGAAATCGGGCAAACCGTCAAGGCGACACCACGAGTGCGGAGTTCGTCGATTAGGCGATCGTCTTCGAGCGAGTTCACTCCATGGTCGATCCGCTCGACTCCAACGTCGTCCAGGCACTGCCAGATATGCTCGACCGAGTCGTCCTGGTCGACATCGCAATGCATGGTCAGGCGATACCCCTTCCGGCGGGCCTCGGCGAAGACATCGATGAACTTGACCGGTGGATTGCCCTTCTCATCGGAATCCAACCCGACGCCCACGATCCACTCTCCGTAGGGAAGCGACTGAGCGAGCGCCTCGGAGGCCGACCCGGCCGTCATGTCCCGCAGGAAACACATGATGAGCTGGGTCTCGATGCCCAGGTCGGCACGACCCTGTTCCTGGGCGCGATGAATCCCCCTGATCACGGTTTCGAACGAAAGACCACGGCTCGTGTGCGCTTGCGGGTCGAAGAACATCTCGGCATACCGCACGTTCTGCGACTGAGCCTTCACCAAATAGGCATAGGTCAGATCGAAGAAGTCCTCCTCGCTGATCAGGACGCTCATCCCTTCGTAGTACACGCTCAAGAACGAAGGCAGATCGTGGAAATCGTAGGCGGCTCGCATCGCCTCGACCGTCCTCGCCGGAAGCGCCACGTCATTTCGTTCTGCCAGCGCGAGCTTCAACTCCGGCTCGAGAGTTCCCTCGAGGTGAAGGTGGAGTTCGGCCTTCGGAATGCCTTCGATGAAGCTCATATCGTCCACGGTCGTGCCTTTCGTGTCGTTCTTCTCGGCAACATTCTGGACCCTATCGAACGGCCTGCTCAGTTGAGACCGGGAAATGCCGACTCCGCCCGCCGGCACCGCTGGATCAACGATGTCTCACGTGTCTCCGCACCGCGTTCACAAGTTCTCCACATCAGGGCGAGATCCTGTGGTCAACGAATCGAGAAAGGAATCGATATGTTCAGGCGTCGAAGCCCGTTCGGAGTGTTCATCCTTTTGGGTATTGGTGTCCTGTTGGGAGCCGCTCTGTTCGGCGGCCCGGGAGCGGTCGGCGGCCTGGTGGCCGCACCGTTCATTGTGTTGGGCGTCGTATTCAAAATCGTTCTGTTCTTCATGCTCTTCGGTCTGGCGGCCAGGCTGCTCGCCGGCCGCAGCGGGCGAGGCGAGCCGGGCAAGAGGTGGTGCGGTCCATCACAGGACTGGGGAACCGATGCGGCCCGCCCGCGGCGGGTTTCCAGGAGGGGATGGCCGGTGAGCGACGAGGGAACCGCGCACGACGATCGCTTCGAGGAATGGCACCGGATGGCGCATGCCCGACAAGAAGTGGACGACCACACTCCACCTGTTGAAGACTGAACGACCACACTATGAGCCATGAAGACGATCCTCGTCGTTGACGATGAGATGAAGATCACCCGCCTGCTGCGCGATTATCTGCAGCAGGCGGGCTTCCGCGTCATCACCGCCGCCGACGGCCCGGCGGCTTTGGCCGCCGCCCGCTCCGAGCGGCCCGACATGATCGTGCTCGACCTGGGGTTGCCGGGCATCGACGGCCTCGACGTGACCCGCATGCTGCGCAAGTCGTCGGATGTGCCGATCATCATGTTGACCGCCAGGGCCGAAGAAGCCGATCGAATCGTCGGCCTGGAACTCGGCGCCGACGACTACCTGGCCAAACCCTTCAGCCCCAAAGAACTGGTCGCCCGGGTCCGCGCAGTGCTTCGCCGGGTCGACGCCTCAGTAGAGGCGCCGGAGTTGGTGCGGGCGGGCGGTCTCGAGATCGATACGACGAAACGCACAGTGACCGTCGCCGGGCGATACGTCGATCTCACTCCGACCGAGTTCGACCTGCTGTTGCACTTCGCTCGCTCACCAGGCCGGGTGTATACGAGGGCTCAACTCCTCGATGCCTTGCATGGTGTGGCTTTCGAGTCGTACGAGCGGGCGATCGACGCGCATGTGAAGAACTTGCGCCGCAAGTTGGAACCCGATCCGTCGCATCCGCAGTATCTGCTGACCGTGTACGGGGTGGGGTACAAATATGCCGACGGGTAGGCAGTTTCGCGGCGGGCCGCAGTGGTGGCCGGAAGGCGAGCACTGGCCCCCGCGGGCCGGGCGGGGTCAGCAGGATTGGGCAGGGTTCGGGCGCCGGATCTTCAAAGGTGTACTCGCGTTTGTGATCTTCCTGGCACTGGTAGCGGCGCTGTTCGGGGCGCTCATCGCGACTGCGGTGGCGGGGGTGGCGTCGGCCGGGCGGCCCGGCATCGTCGCAGCCACGCTGTTCGTGCTGGTGGTGGGAGGCTGGTTTCTACGTGCGTTGGTTCGGCGCACCTGGCGGCCGGTGCGGGATCTCATCGGGGCAGCCGGACGATTAGCGGACGGTGACTACAGCGCCCGGGTAGATGAGCGATCCTCCGCCGGGATGCGGGCGGTCGGATCTTCGTTCAACTCGATGGCCGAGCGACTCGAAGAGGCAGATGAACAGCGCCGGCGGTTGATGTCCGACCTGGGTCACGAACTGAGGACCCCGCTGGCGGTCATCCGGGGTGAGATCGAGGCTGTGATCGATGGGGTCCACGACGGTGGCCCCGCACACATGGAGTCGTTGCTCGACGAGGTCGAGGTGTTGGAGCGATTGATCGAAGATCTGCGGGTCCTCACCCTGTCCGAGGCGGGGAAGTTGCCGCTGCAAACCGAGCATGCCGACCTGATGAAGGTGGTCGAGGAGGTGGCGAGTTCGTACCAGTCCATCGCCTCGAATTCGGCCGTGGAAATCTCGGTGAATGCTCCCACCACCGTGCCGGAGATAGAGATGGACCCGGTGCGAATCCGCCAAGCACTCGCCAACCTGGTCGTGAACTCGATCCGGGCCATGCCCGGAGGGGGTCGGTTGATGATCACGGTCGAGGTTGCGGACGATCGAATCACGACCGAGGTGGTCGACTCCGGCCCGGGCATCGACCCCACCCAACTCGAGGAGGTCTTCGGCCGCTTCGTGAAGTCCGAGGACTCCCCGGGAAGTGGTCTGGGGCTTTCGATCGCCCGAGGTCTGGTGAGAGCGCATGGTGGTGATATGGAAATCCTCGAGAGCGGCCCGGCGGGCACCACCGTATCGATGTGGTTGCCCCGCTGACCCTCGAGCACCGGGATTTGCGGGAGGTCGATGTCGCGCTGGACCCGACCCCGTAGGGTCGGGTCCAGTTGCCAATCACCCTCAGTTCAGGGCAGTTCGTTGACCCGGTCGATGCTCGGAGGAGCAACCGGGCTGAACGTCCCCAGGTAGTTGATGAGGGCCTGGAGGTCATTGCCTCCGTCGAGTCGCGGCGAGGTGATCGTGGCGAATGTACCGAAGTTGTCCCCGCCGTCGGCCAGGAATGTGTTCACCGTGACGTTGTACGTCACGGCCGGGTTGAGCGGTACGCCGTTCAGCTGCACATTGCTCACCGTCACCGATGTGCAGTCGCCCGTCACGCCATCGAATGTCTTGCCGAGGTCGTACGTGAAGCCGTCGGACACCCCGAGGTGCAGAAACGCCCGGCTCGACCCGGCCGGTTGGCACTGCTCTTCGAGCACCGAAATGATCTCGGCTCCGGTCATCTCGTAGGTAATCAGCGTGTTCCCAAACGGCTGGAACGTGAACGCCTCCCCGAAGGTGACCACACCGTCGCCCTCCGGAGGGTCTTGGGACTGGAGGTAGGTGAGATCCGATCGTACCCCACCGGGGTTCATAAACGCTATCTGAGAAGCGTTGATCGACGTCCACCACAGCTGGGCATCGGCGACCAGATTGCCGGCCGCCGACTCGACGCCACGATCTGATCCCGGCGGCGTGCCACCACGGAAGATCGTCTCCGTGATGGTCCCGACCGGGGTGTTGCCGGCCAGGTCGTAGAGCGGCTGCCACTTGGCGATGATGGCGGTCATGGCCGGGTCCGGCTCCAGGTCCACCTGGATGACGGCGTGGTTGGTGGCTGTGCTCATATCACGGCGAACGTCATTGGTGCGCTTGTCGAGGACCAGGTCAAACTCCGACACCACCCGTCCGTACGAGTAGGCGCTGGTGACGATGCGGGGCTTACCCGCCGCGTCGGGCAGCAAGCAGTTGTAGGGCAGGTGGGTGTGACCGGTGATCAGCACGTCGATCGCAGGATCGAGTGCGTCGTTGATCGCCACGATGGGTCCAGAGATCCCGACGCACGCGTCGATCGCACCGGGAGGCGGCGTCTGCGAGCCACCCTCGTGCAACAGCACGACGATGGCATCAACACCCTGCGCCTTCAGGATCGGTACTAGTGCGTTGGCCGTCTCGGCTTCATCGAGGAAGTCCCACCCCTGGATGCCGGCGGCGGCGACCAGGGTATCTGTTGCCTCCAGTGTCATCCCGATGAATCCGACCTTGACGCTCTCGAACTTCTTGATCCAGTAAGGCGGCAGCGGGGTCTGACCATCCTCGTCAACAACGTTGGCAGCCAGCCACTGGAAATCGGCTCCGGCGAACGGCTCGGCCGGGAAATAGCAGCCGTCGACTGGGTGACAGCCACCATTCTGCATGCGGAGCAGTTCCGTGACGCCCTCGTCGAACTCGTGGTTGCCGACGCCCGAAACGTCGAGACCCATCGCGTTGAGCGATTCAACCGACGGTTCGTCGTGGAACAGCCCGGAGAAAGCCGGCGAGCCGCCGATCAAGTCACCGGCTGCCACGGTGAGGCTGTACTTGTTGCCGGCCCGCAACTCGTTGAGCTTGGTCGACAGATACTCCGAACCACCAGCATCGAGGCCGTCGACCTGGCCGGGCACGGTCCCATTCAGGAGATGGCCGTGGTAATCGTTGAACGCCAGCAACTGAACCTGGACGAGTTGTCCTGGCGGATCTTCCTTCTTGGCGGCCGACGCCGGGTCGGCAGACGCCGCCAGCGCGGTCAAAACCAGCACAAAGGCGGCCGTCAGCGCGAGAAAGCGACGCCGCCTCTCAGTCCGCGGGCCGCCCAACACGGCAATAGCAGCGGGTAAAGACATGGGGAATCCTCCTCCTAGAGCCTCCGCCCAAAGCGCCCGGGGCGGTAGAACCGTTTCTAGCACAACAACGCGGAGAGTGACGCCTCGATCGGAGTAAGTGATTCGCGCTCATTCAGGGCGGATACCCGGACTCCTCGCAACGCGGCCGGCTGGAATTGCTGGATTCGGCTCTGCACGCACCCCAAGCGGGCTCTGGCATGTCCCGATGATGGACTCCTAGGGGACGGTTTCCTCGCAGGTCGTCGTGTAAGTGACCCGAACCTGGGTTTGTGTGTGCGGTCCGATCCGGACCGGAGCGAGCCGGTTCTGGCAAGCCCGACGCCGCGATCACCTAATCACCACTCTTCATTCGCCACCATTCCCGTTCGCCCGTGCGGTGGGCAGGGGCAGAGGGCAATTCCGTTCGCTACTGCCGGCCCTTCCCGTCGAGAAGATCGCAAGCGTCGTCGGCAAGGCCCTGACCGGCTTCGTCGAATAGGTTGCGGGCTACATCGACGCCGGCGGCCTCGAGTTCGCCGACCTCGTCGGGATATGTCGCGGAGGCGGCGGTTCGCACGGTGGGCAGGAAGTCCTGCACCCTACGCACAGCCTCGAGGTTGGCGGCTTGATCTCCCATGGCGAGGACTACCAGTTCGACGCCCGGGTGGAGGCGCAGCCGATCCCAGAACTCCAAGTCGAGGGCGTCGCCTCGAATGATGTTCCGCCCTGCAGCCGTGTTGGCGGCCACTATGTCATCACGACGATCGACGCCGAGCACCGATTCGGGGCGACGCAGAATCAACTCGTCGTAGGCCCCTGCTCCGACCCGCCCCATGCCGAAGACGATGATCTGTGCATCCAGGGGCTCGATTAGCGCGTCGTCGGCTTGGATCGGTTCCCGTTGGAGCGGTGACAGGCGACCCGACCAGCGGGCGTAGACGGTGTACCTGGCCGTATTGAGAGGGGCCGCAAGCGCGAAGGAGGCTGCGGCGGCGACGGCAATTGCGGATGTCCAACGCGGATCGATCAGCTCCTGGTCCGCGCCGATGACGGCGACGATGAGCCCGAACTCACTGTAAGTCGCCAAGGTGATCGATGAATGCCATGCCGTACGGGCACGGAAGCGGAAGCGCGATACCAGCCACACGAACCCGCTCACCTTCAAGGGCAGGACGAGCAACGCGACGAAGGCGACAACCAACTCTGCCGCCCCTGGGGCGCCCTCGAGGCCGATGGAAAGGAAGAAGCCGATCAGCAGTATGTCTTTGAAGCCGAGCAGCGTGTCGGCCAGTTCCGGAGCACGCCGGTGGTTGGCCAGCGTGAGTCCGATCACCAGGGCGCCGAGATCGGGCTTCAGGCCGACCTGATCGAAGGACTCGGCACCGACACCAATCGCCAGCGCCAAACCCAGCAGGATCAGCAACTCCCCGTGACCGCTTCGGTCGAGTAGCCAGCCGTAGATGGGTCGGGCGGCCACGACAGCCACCACGACCGGTACCGCCCAGATCGACGGGCGTGCGTCGACGGCCAGGGTCAGAAATGCGACCGCGAAGATGTCCTGAACGATGAGAACACCGACGGCTATCCGGCCCTGAAGGGACGCCGCCTCGTTGCGCTCCTCCAGAGCCTTCACCGCGAAGACCGTGCTGGAGAACGAGAACGCGAACCCGACAAGCACCGCCTCTGCGGGGGAGAGCCCCGAAGCGAGTGGCAAGCCCAGTGCACCGAGACCCAGGAACAGAGCGCCGAGCAGCGCCGTTGTCAGCACTAAGTGGATGGTGGCGCCCGCCCACACGACCGGGCGTCCCAATGTCCGCAGCCGCAGCTTGAGCCCGATGCCGAACAGCAGCAGCAGGACGCCGAGTTCTGCGACGACATCGAGGCTGGCGGTCGGCTCGTAGCCAAAGCCGTGAAGGAGGAACCCGGCCGCGAGGTAACCCACGAGTGGCGGGAGGCGGACGACGCTAGCGGCGAACCCGAACCCGAAGGCCACGATCAAGAGGGCCAGGTCCATGGGGGCAGGCTACCTGAAAGAGGCCTTCATGGTGCCGACTTTGAGTTCTGCGGGTGGCGCCTCACAGCTCGGCCCCGGCATTGCGGGCCGGGTT
This sequence comes from Acidimicrobiia bacterium, assembly GCA_029210695.1. NCBI lineage: Bacteria > Bacillati > Actinomycetota > Acidimicrobiia > Acidimicrobiia bacterium. Next base: position 16,766 of record JARGFH010000004.1, on the reverse strand, counting down.
GTGCCGGCCGGAAGGTGAGGCGCCCAGGGGTATGTGGTGTGGCCGACCGCTTGCGCGCCAATCTCGTCGGCAGGGCAATACCGGTGTCTCAGGCGTCGCATTTCGGTGATACGAGGCTTGGCGATGGCTTCCTCCGTCACAAGAACCCCGAACCCTTCGCCATCGTGCGTGGCAAGTCGGCCACCACCAGCTCAAACGGCTGGCCATCTCCTGGGAAAATCGTCGCCGCCCACTTGCCTGAAAATGCTGGCAACCCATTGAGCTCAGGCGTTGGCCTAACTAACCTGACCCTGGGGCAAATACTGGGGCACGGGAACATGAGAACAACTGTCGAGATTGTGCGTGCATTGGGCTCGTCGACATCTGACGTTCTTCTGGCTCCAACCCGGGATCCGTCCTCTGGATATCACCTTGAGCGCGCAGTCGACCACCTCGCCTCCACGGTCAGCCGACTTGGCGTCTCCCGAACCGACGTCGTGGCGTCACTCGTGAACAACGGGCCAGAAGCCGTGACTGTATTCCTTGCGTCGGCAGCCGCCGGCATTGCAGCCCCACTCAATCCAGCGTTCAAGGCTGCGGAGTTGTCGTTCTACCTCGAAGATCTGCGTCCCCGCCTGATGATCGTCCCAGAAGACGCTCCGGAGCATCTTGTCGAAGCGTCTAGAGACGCCGGGGTGCCAATTCTTCGGATCGGCCCTGGTTTGAAGGCTGGTTCCGTGGCAATCATCGACACTCCTCCGACCACGGTTGGGGCCAGTCAATCGCCGGCCCCTGACGATGTTGCACTCATTCTCCACACCTCGGGAACGACATCGCGACCCAAGATGGTTCCGCTCACGCACGCCAATCTGACAGCGTCCGCTGCTCATGTGACAACGACCCTGCAACTCACCCCCGACGATCGGGTATTGAATGTGATGCCGCTGTTTCACATTCACGGCCTCGTAGCGGCCCTACTTGCCCCTCTGTACTCGGGCGGATCGATTGTCGCGACACCCGGGTATATCGCCACACAGTTCTTTGACTGGATGACCGCAACCTCCCCAACCTGGTACACGGCCGTCCCTACGATCCATCAATCCATCGTCGAACGGGTCCGATCTGCCCCAGAAATGGAACTACCGACGCTTCGCTTCATTCGCTCGTCCTCGGCATCGCTGCCGCCAGCAGTGATGAAGGGCTTGGAGTCGGCATTCGGCGCTCCGGTAATTGAGGCATACGGAATGACCGAAGCCGCCCATCAGATGTCATGCAACCCGCTACCGCCGGCGCGCCGCAAATCGGGATCGGTTGGTATTGCGGCAGGTCCTGAGGTGTCCATTCTGACGGCCGGTGAGGTACACCAGCGACGTCACGAAATCGGCGAAGTCGTAGTGCGGGGACCCAATGTGACGGCGGGGTACCTGACCCCAGCCGAGGATGCGTTCATCGATGGCTGGTTCCGGACTGGCGATCTCGGTCGATTCGACGAGGACGGATATCTGATCCTGACCGGTCGGTCCAAAGAGATGATCAATCGAGCCGGCGAAACCATCGCGCCGAGGGAAATCGACGAGGTCCTGCTCGAACACGAACTTGTGCGGCAGGCGCTGGCGTTCGGCGTCCCTGATCACCGTCTCGGAGAGCAGCCGGCCGCAGCAGTCGTCCTAGAAGCCGGCGCAGCCATCGATGAGCTCTCGTTGCGCAAGTGGGTCGAAGCGCGCCTGTCCTCGGCGAAGGTGCCGCGCCGCATCATCTTCATGGACTCACTACCCCTGGGCCCAACCGGCAAGCTACAGCGCATCGGCATGGCCGAACGGCTCGAGCTCTCCGACCTAGACGATGTTGCCGGCGCCGGCGCCGAATGGGTCGCGCCGAGGACGCGCACTGAGGAAGTTGTCGCCGAGATCTGGTCGGAGGTTCTCGACCGGGATTCGATCGGGGTCGAGGACCGGTTCCTAGACCTCGGCGGGGACTCGATGCTCGCCATCAGACTGCTCACTCGGGTTCGTGAACGTCTCCAGATAGATCCGTCGATCGTTGCGTTCTTCGATCGACCGACGGTCGCCGCCCAGGCCGAGCTCATCGACGAACTGCTCATCTCCGATGTCTGAAGCCGCCCGCCGTTCGGCAATCGATGCGCTGATCGCCGAACGGCTCGGACGGTCGACTCCGGTGCGGCACGTCGACTCGTCCGTGGCCCCACTGACGCATGTGCAGCAGAGCTTGTGGCTGACCTCACACCTCGAGGAGGGGGCGAACAACCGACCACTCCTACTGAGGTTGTCGGGCAACCTCGATAGCGCAGCACTCAGCGGGGCTATCGATTCCGTCGTTTGTCGACATCCCGTCCTGGTCTCTACGTTCCCACTGCAAGGAGCCGAGCCGGTGCAACTATCCGGCAATCGGCGGCCGGCCATGGAGATACGCGATGTGTCCGGAGAGAAGGACCCATTGGCGGCCGCCAGGTCACTCGCCGACGATCACACGTCTCGATCCTTTGATCTCGAGAACGAGGTCCCGTTCATCCCCCTGCTGATTCGGGTGTCACCGAACGAGCATCTTCTGGCGTTTGCCATGCACCACATCGTGTTCGACGGGTGGTCGGAGCCGCTTTTCGTCGACGAGCTCATCGCCCATTACGACGCAGCACTTGAGGGATCTGTTCCGGCAGGATTGCCGGACCTCAAAATCGACTATGCCGACCACGCCCGCTGGGAGCGGGCAACGACCACCGAGGATTCGTTCGAGAAGCAGCTCCAGTACTGGCGACGGCAGTTGGCTGATTTGCCGCCAGACCTAAAGCTGCCGCTCGATAGAGAAATGGATCCAGATTCGGTCGCGAATCCAGTCCACGTCCAGATCCCACCGGGGGTGATGTCCGGCCTTGAGGATCTCGCCAGAGGTCATGGTGCGACACTCTTCATGGTTCTGCTCGCTGCCTTACAGGTTCTCATCGCTCGACACGCCGGGGTGGACGACGTAGTGGTGGGGGTCCCCACTCCCGGCCGACCGCGATCGGAAACCGAAAACCTGATCGGTTGCTTCATCAACCTGGTGCCCATTCGAACCAGCCTGCAAGATAATCCGCGGTTCTCGGAGGTAATCGAGAACACCCGACGAACGACGCTTGAGGCGCTCGATAATTCGTCCGTACCGTACGGTCAGGTGTTCGGTGCGGTCAGGCCATGGTCGACCGACAGGATCCCCCTGCATCGCGTGCATTTCCAGATGCGCGACTTCCACCAGGCCATCCGGCAATCGACCCATCTTGAGGTCGAAGTCGTAGAGCCGCGGGTCGGCGCTACCAACCATCTCACCGTCCGGGCGACGCGCGCTCCGACCGGAGCGGCGATCACATTCGGTTATCACCCGGGAAGGTTCCGTCGGTCGACAATTGAACGTTGGTCCGAACACTACGTCCGCCTGCTCGAGTCGGTGGCCGGGACGGCGGATCCGACCATCCTCGACATTGAGCTGATGGGCGAGGCGGAACGGCGGACCACTCTTGAAGAATTCAATCCCGACGAAGCCGCCTACCTCCCATCACCGCCACTCGCATCCGAGTGCCTGCGTTCAGCAGCCACCCAATGGCCCGATTTCGTTGCCATGGAAGAGGGGACCCGTCACGTCACATATGCCGAGTTCGACCGAATGGTGGACTCTATCGCCTGGTCGTTGATGGATCGCAACTTGGGGCCAGAAGACGTGGTGATCCTCAGCGCCGATCGCGGGATCGATGCCGCAGCCGCGATGTTCGGGGCCTTGCGGACAGGAGTGGCCTACGTCCCGATCGACTCAGAGCTGACCAGCGAGTGGATGAACACGGTCATAGAACAGACAAAACCAGCGTTGGTGCTGACCACCCTGGAACCGTGGACACGAGATGACGGACTCGAGGTTAGAGGGATTTCACAACTGCTAGACGACAAGGCGCGACCGTTCCCCGGAAGACCAAAACCGGAGGATCTCGCCTATGTGTTGTACACCTCCGGATCCACCGGTCCTCCCAAGGGGGTAATGGTCGAGCAAGGCAACGTGGCTTGGTTCCTCAAGCAAACAGCCGACTTCGAGCCCCTCAGTCCGGGCGATCGGATCGTCTGGTTCCACAGCCTCTCGTTCGATGCCCACATGAACAGCCTGCACGCGGCGTTCGCCGGCGGCGCGACGGTCGTCGTCCGAGACGAGGCATCGTTCTACTCGATTCCTCGCCTCGTGGACTGGTTGACGGTCCACCGGATCAGCCACCTGCGCGTCTCGGCAGGCTTCTTCCATGTGCTGGTCGAGGAGCTCGCCGCGACCGGGTCGAAGCTGCCGGACACGCTCCGACTTGTCGCCTTCGGCGGGGAACAGGTGCGGGCAGACATCGTCAATCTGTGGCACGCCCTCACCGGAGGAAGCGTCCAAACCGTCGATTCGTATGGACCAACCGAGGCGACGGTCTGGGTTACGGCAAATGACCTCACCCAACCCCCGCCAACCGAACACGAATGGATCTCGATCGGCCCGCCCAGAGCTCCTTCCCGGGTCCACGTCATCGATGGACTCGGAAACCTGGCTCCGATCGGAATTCACGGCGAACTGTATATCAGCGGGCCACTGGTGGCTCGTGGATATCTCAACGCACCGGAACTCACGGCAGAGCGATTCTCGCCAGACCCGTTCTCTCGACTGGCCGGAACCCGCATGTACCGCTCGGGCGATATCGGTCGTTGGCTGCCAAATGGAACGCTTGAGGTGATCGGCAGGGTCGATCGCCAGGTCAAGATCCGCGGGTTTCGAGTTGAACCGGCTGAGGTCGAGACGGCGCTTCGGAAGGTGGCGGGAATCGATGCCGCCGTCGTCCTGGCAACTGAGGCCCCGAACGGCGACATGGAACTGCGCGGCTTCGTCACGTTTACCGACCATCAGCCAATTGACCTCCAAGCCGTCCGACGGTCGCTCGGGGTACCGAAGTTCATGGTGCCGACCAGCCTGACTGCAGTCTCGGAGATCCCGATGACCATCAGCGGCAAGGTGGACAAGAACGCTCTCCTCCGTGGCTCTCTCGAACCGGCCGCGACGATATTGGCACCGCGAGATCGTGCCGACATCGTCGCCCCAACCTCCACGGTTCCGGATCGCGGCGAGGTGGCCCGAATCTGGTGCGAAGTTCTCGGGGCTGATGACGTTGACGCAACCGATGATTTCTTCAATCTCGGTGGTCATTCACTGCTTGCCATCAAAGTGATCTCGCGAATCAAGGCGCGTCTCGGTGTGTCCGTAGAACTCACAGATCTATTCGAATACCCGACATTTGGAGCATTCTCGGACATGGTCCTGGCGACAGCTCGAGCCGACATCCCGAGTGGCAGCGTGGTCTCGCCCCCGATTGTTCGGACCTCGGAGCAACACGCAGATTCAATGGCTGGTTTTGACCCGGACATGGACGGTTTCTTGACAGCCCTCGAACAGATGACAGACGAGGAAGCCGAGGAAATGCTCCGACGACTCGACGCCGGGGGCAGGTGATGGGCAGCAGACTCCGCTCTCGCGGCCAAGCGCAGAATGGAAACGTTCTCTCCCCCATCGAAACGTTCGTTGAACGCGCCCATCAACACCCGGACCAGGTTGCGATCGAAGCTTCCGGGCGGGCCATGACCAACCGACAACTTCTCGATTGGGCGGGACACCTCGCCGATTCCCTGGCCAAGCATGGAGTGTCTCCCAATACCCGGGTAGCGATCGTCGGTCCTCGCGGCCCCGCCGCAATAGCTGCCATGCTCGCGACGCTGTCTCACGGCGGAGTCGTTGTCCCGCTCGACTGGTCCACCCCTACCGAACGACGGCGACTCATGATCAAGGACTCCGAGGCGACCTTGCTCGTCCAGATCGGCGAAGGACCCGCCATCGAAGCCGACGGGATTTCGCTGATTCGAATTCCCGCCTGGCCGGAAGAGGAGTTCGAGAAAAACTCACTCGATGTCATCGCCCGCTCCGCAGTTGATCCGGCGTACATCTTCTTCACCTCAGGATCGACCGGAAAACCGAAGGGCATCCTCGGCTCTTGGGGAGGCTTCAACCAGTTCATGCAGTGGATGGCGGAGACGTTCGAGATTGCCGAAGCCGATCGTGTAGCCCTGAGCCGCAATCTCGGATTCGATGCCGTAATGCGAGAGATCTTCGTGCCGCTGGTCAGTGGAGCGCGAATCGTGGTTGCCCCCGATCCCATGGACCCAGACGATGCCATAGCCTGGATCCGACGGCAGCGGATAACCATCACGAATGTCACTCCTTCCCATGCTGAGCTGTGGCTAGAGGGTGTGGAAGCATCCGCGTCGAGCCTTCGATGGGTCTTCTTCTCGGGCGAAATCGTGACCCCCCGCCTGGTAATGGACTGGCGAGCCCGCGTGAAGCCCTCCGGCGCGCTCGTGAACTTCTACGGCCCAACCGAAACCACGTTCATTCGCACCTTCCATGTAATAGGCGACGTTGTGCCCGGCCAACCCATTCCCGTCGGAACTCCCCTTCCGGGAACCGACATCCTCATCCTCGACGAGCACGGCCAGGAGGCTGAGAACGGTGAGATCGTCATCCGGACCGACTTCGGCACTCTCGGATACGTGAACGTCGACGACGACCAGAGCTTCGTCTCCAATCCGCTGACGGACGATCCCGACGACATCGTCTATCGAACCGGGGACGTCGGCTCGAGACGGGACGATGGGACTCTCGTCGTGTCGGGAAGGACCGATCTTCAGATCAAGATCCTCGGCGTAAGAGTCGAGCCGGAGGAGATCGAGGCGACCCTGGAAGAACACCCGGGCGTCAAGCGCGCCGCAGTAGTCCCGGTCCATCATGGCGGTCGGATCACCCGTCTCGATGCCGCAATAGTCACAGAATCCGAGACACCGACGACCACGTCTCTGCGGGAGCATCTCCGCTCGAAGGTCCCCCGGGTGGCGATCCCAGCACGATATGTTGTGGTCGACGCGATGCCGATCAATGCGAACGGCAAAATCGACCGGGCGGAGATCGCGGAGATCGTCGACAAGTCCGCTGCATTGGCCACCGATCGCAGCACCGATACCCAAGATCGGGTAGCTGCGCTTTCACCGGCCAAGCAAGCCTTATTGGAACGGCGCTTCTCTCAGCGGTCGCCGAACCAGGGGCTCACACCAGGGGACACCGACGGTCGGATCGCCCGGTTGTCACCCGCCAAACGCGCCCTGCTCGAGGCCAGGACTGGTGTGCCGCCAGCGGTCACTCCTCGCGTCAAGCAAGCCCCTCTATCTTCGGCACAGGAGCGGCTCTGGGTTCTGGACCGCATGTACCCGGGGAGTGCCAACTACACCATCACGAAGGTTCACCGTCTCCGCGGTCGGCTCGACATCGAGATACTCCGGCGGGCCTGCGAAGTCGTGGCGGCCCGCCACGAGATCCTCCGCACTCGCTACGTGGCAAACGATGGGGACCCTATCCAGATCGTGGACGATCCTGGCCCGGTTCAGTTGGCGGTGATCGATCTCAGCGATTGGGACGGAGATAGACAAGGCGAGGCCGAACGAATCACCCAGGAGGCTGCGTCGTACTCGTTCGATCTGGCCGGCGAACCGGTTTGGCGGACCACGATCCTGCGGATGTCGCCGGATGAACACATTCTGATCAGCGCTGTGCACCATATCGCCAGCGATGGGTGGTCGTTGCCGATCTTGTTCGGCGAACTCTCCTCGGCGTACAACGCACTCCGTGAGGGATCCGAACCAGATCTCGACTCGATGCCAATCCAATACGCCGACTACGCGATAGCGCAGCGCCAGGCGTTGGACGACGGAACCTACGATCGGGACCTGGCGTTCTGGCAGAGTCAACTGGTTGGTGCTCCGGACGCCATCGACCTCAACCCGGACCGGCCGCGGCCCGACATCATGACATTCACCGGGCGCAATCACAGGTTCGTACTCACCCAGACCGACAGGAACCAATTCCTGGCTCTGGCCCGGGAGGAGTCCGCGACGGCATTCATGGTCGGGCTTGCCCTGTTCATCTCGAACCTTCACGAGCGCTCAGGAAGCGATGATGTCGTCGTTGGCATCCCAAGCGCCGATCGGGCCTCCGGCGACACCCAGAGCCTGATCGGATTCTTGGTCAACACGCTGGCCATCCGGCACACGCTTCAGCCGGGATCAAGCTTTCGCGAAGTCCTCCGATCCGTGCGATCCTCGCTGCTGGCCGCCTACGATCACCGCGAGGTGCCATTCGAGCAAGTGGTCCGCGCCGTTGCACCGGCCCGTCATGCCGATCGAACGCCGCTGTTCCAGGTCTTCTTTCAGTTCGGCGTCTCGGCATTCGCCGCCGATCCGGCCTTCGTCGGAGTCGAAGCCGCATCCATCGAGAGGGTCTCCGAGGCTTCGAAGTTCGACTTCACGATGTACCTGGGAAACGACGAGACATCGCTAAACGGGAACTTGGTTTACAACACCGACCTCTTTGACGAGTCGACCATCGTCGGACTCCTCGATGAATTCGATCGACTCGCCGACCGCCTGGTGTCGAATCCCGATGCGCCGATCCAGACCCGACCTCGTGAGGTCGAAGGACCGACAAACCTGGCGACGGAGGCACCTCAGCCGGCACCGGGTTCCGACGTGGTCGATCCGGCCCTACTCGCCCGCATGTGCGACATATGGGGCGAGGTGATCGGTATCGACGTCGGCCCCGATGACAACTTCTTCGAATTAGGCGGCCATTCGTTGACCGCGATCAGGGCGTTCTCGCGAGTCGATGCCGAATGGGATGTGGGGTTGCCCATCAGCACCATCTTCGAAGCGCCAACCCCACGAGCGTTCGTGCGCGAGCTCGAGCGCTATCGAAGCGCCGAGCCGGCAGCCGAACACGAGTCGCGTACCAACCAGAATGAACGATCTCCCCTGTCGTTCGCTCAACGCCGGTTGTGGTTCCTCCACCGGTTGACACCCGAAGCCGGCAACTACCACACCCCCTGGCGAGTGCGCCTGTACGGGGAGCTTTCACTTCGGGCCGTGCAGCATGCAATGGATACCATCGTTGCGCGGCATCCCGTGTTTAGAACGAGAATACGCGAAGAGAATGGTGTCCCATTCCAGATCGTCGATAGCCCACGGCCGCACGCCATCGAGCTCGTCGAGGTCGATACCTCCCTGGACCTCTCCGCCGCGCTTCGTCACGAGGCGCTGGCACCGTTCGACCTGGCGAATGACCACCCGATTCGCACCAAACTCTTCCGGATTGCTGATGACGACCACATTCTTTCGATCGTGGCGCACCACATCGCCACGGACGCAGATTCGATGCAGATCATTCGAGGCGATTTGGAGACGCTCTACACGGCGTGGGTCGAAGGTCGCTCTGCCGATCTCCCGGACATAGCAACGACCTACGCGGATTTTGCGCGGCGCCAGGAACAGCAACTAACGGCCGCCGACCCCGATTTGAAGTGGTGGCTGAAGACGCTCGATGGTTCCACGTCGAATCTGGACCTGCCCACCGACCGGATCCGTCCACCGCAGAGTGATGGAGAGGCCGGAGTGGTTCGATTGGAAATCGATGCGGAGGTCTCCGGAGAGGTCGAGCGTGTGGCCCGCGACGAGGGAATGACGCCGTTCATGGCCTACCTGGCCATCTATGCACTGCTCATTCACAGATTCACCCGACAGGACGACTTCGTCATCGGGATCCCGAGTACCGAACGCAACAACCTCGAGTTGGAGAACGTTGTCGGCTTTTTCGTCAACCCACTCCCGATCCGGGTGCGAATCCGGCCAGAGTTGACCATCCGGGACCTGCTCAATCGTATCCGCTCGGCGATGCTCGAAGCTCTGGCGCATCGACACGTCCCCTTCGATGCGGTGGTGGAGCACCTCGACGCACCAAGAGACACGTCCCGGACGCCCATCTTTCAGACGATGTTCGACATGAGATCTGGGCAATCGTCGGCGTTGTCGTTGCCGCACCTCTCCAACGTTCCACTCGGCGTCGACCTCGGCTCCCATCCGGCGAAGTACGACCTTCGCACCCATGTCACGAAGAGGGACGATGGTGTTCGCTTCCTCATGGAGTTCAGAAACGATCTCTTCGACAAGGAAACGGTGCTTGCCATGGCCGAGCACTACACAGAACTGCTTCGAGCCACAGGGGAGGACACCGACCGACGGATCGACACCCTTCAGCTCGAACCTGCTCGTCCAGTTTCCGAGCCTAGATCTATCGCCAAAGCACGACTCATCGACCTCGCAGACCGGGTGTTCGACCGCGCCCCGTCGTCGGCAGCCATAGTGGATGGCAGGAAGCCCCATTCGTTCGGCGAACTCGCGGCGGCGTCGCATCAGATCGCTAGCGCTTTGGAAGCTGCAGGCATCGAACCCGGCGACGCGGTAGGCGTACAGATGGCGCGCGGATCAAGCATCGTTGCGGCGATCGTTGGGATCTTGCGCGCTGGAGCGGTCTACGTTCCTCTCGACCTCGCCTATCCACAGGCGAGAATCGACACGATCGCTCAGGACGCCCGGTTGAAGGCGATTCTGTCCCAAGGCAACGGCATCAACGATCCACGAATCGAGGTCAGAGCAGTTCAGCGAGAGGCCGACCCGGGAACATCTGACCGGATCGCCTACATCATGTATACCTCGGGTTCCACCGGGTCACCGAAGGGCGTCGAGATCGAAGAACAATCGATCGTCAATCTCGTCAGCGACCCGAATTATGTCGACCTATCCAGCGATTCGGTCATCGGATTCGCCTCCAACACAGGGTTTGATGCAGCCACGTTCGAGATATGGGGGGCTCTTCTCAACGGCGCGGCGCTCCACGTCATAGACAGTGCCACCCTGCTCTCCCCGGATTCACTTGTAAGAGAAATCCGCGCAAGCGGTATCACGGTTATGTTCCTGACGACCGCTCTGTTCAACGCCGTAATACGCCATGCGCCGGACGCGTTCGAATCGCTAGACACGCTCATGTTCGGCGGCGAGGCCGCGGACTCGGATGCCGTGCGCTCGTGTCTCGAATCCGGGCCACCGCGGAGGCTGGTAAATGTCTACGGGCCGACCGAAACAACCACCTTTGCAACGTGGAAACTCGTCACGAACGTGCCAAGTCGCGCCAGGACCGTCCCTATCGGCACACCGATCTCGGGGGCCACGGCGACCGTGGTAGACGCGAACATGAACCCCCTTCCAGCCGGTGCTCCCGGCGAGTTGGTTGTCGGAGGGCTCGGCGTCGCCGCCGGGTATCGCAAGAACCCGCAGCTCACCAACGAACGCTTCGTGACCCTCGGAGGGCAACGGGTGTACCGAACCGGAGACCTCGTGCGCCGCAGGCCCGACGGCGACATAGAGTACCTTGGAAGGATCGATCGACAGGTCAAACTGCGCGGATTCCGAGTCGAGCCGGGCGAAATAGAAGCCCACCTCCGCAGTCACCCGGCCATCGAACAAGCCCACGTCGCGGTACGGTCGACTGGAGCCGACTCGCGACTCGTGGCCTACGTAGTCGGGAAGATCACGTCACAGACGGCCATAGACCATCTCGGTCCGCTACTACCAGGCTTCATGATCCCGTCGGCGGTCGTCATCGTCGACGCCTTGCCCTTGACGGCCAACGGCAAAGTGGATGAGGCAGCGCTCCCCTCGCCCACAGTTCCACAGCGGTCCTTCCAGCCGCCCCAGGGAGCCGCCCAGATAGGGATGGCCCGCCTGTGGGAGCAGACCCTCGAGGTCCAAGACATCGGAGCGGACTCCAACTTCTTCGACCTCGGCGGACACTCGCTCCTGGCCATCCGACTGACGGCAGCGATAGAGAAGCAGTACGGCAGACGCCTCCCCCTGTCGGTTTTGTTTGAAGCACCTACGCTGGCCGCGTTCACGGAACGCATCAGCGCGCAGGGGCCTCGGCCGGGCGGCCCCGTCATCACTATCAAGCATGGGACCGAAGGCAGTCCCATCGTCTGCATGCCCCCCGCCGGAGGCAATGTCATGACGTATGAACTGATGGCCCGCAGCCTCAAGACCGGTCGCCCGATCCTCGGGATTGAGGCCGTGGGCCTGGACGGAAGGTCCTCACCGCTCAAAACGATTGACGCGCTGGCCGTCCACTGCCACACAGCGATGAAGTCGGAAGGTAGCACCGGCCCCCACGTTCTCGTCGGATACTCCCTGGGGGGTCTGATCGCGTTCGAGGTCGCCAGGCGGCTCCGCTCCGAAGGAGAACCCGTGGACCTCGTCGTCCTGATCGATGCCCGATTCCGGCCCGGCGGGGCACGCCGGGCTAGCTCGGTGAGCAAGCGAATGTCGGGTCTTCTCCACGGAACGCTCGACCGAAGGCGGATTGGCAAGCAGCTGGCCCTTCACGCTCGCCGACTCGGCGGCCGCCTCCGTCATGGACCGAAAACCGTGATGGCGCGAGTCACCGGTCGCCCTCTCAGCCCTCGGCTGGTCGAGAGGCTGATGTTCCGTGCCGCGACTAGGGCGGCTTCGACCTACAAGCCGGGACCGTACGATGGACGAGTGCTCTTTATTCAGGCGGGCGACAATACCGATCCGTCGAAGGTCGCCGCCCTCACTCCCTGGCGGGAGGTAACCGGCTCGAATCTCGAAGTTGTCGGTGTTCCGGGAACCCATCGGGGCGAGCAATCATTGATGCGTGCCCCGCATGCACAGATGGTGGCTAAGCACATCCAGGCAGCACTCCGCGCTGAGCCTGCTCAGACGGCGGAGCTGCGATGAGTTGGCCAGTTTTCAAGCGCTACATCGGCCTCTATCGCTCCTCACGAGGTCGACTTCTCGGAGGCGTTCTCCTCTCGATCTTGAACGCGCTCACCCTGATTCCGATACCCATACTCGTCAGGATCGCGATCGACGAGGCGATACCAGCTCGCGATATAGATCGGCTATTGACGATCGGCGCCATGATCCTCGGTTTGACACTCCTCGGCGCGGCGCTCTCATTAGGGGGCGGATATGTCACGGCTTCAGTGGTCCGCGACGCTATCAAGCGTCTTCGGCAGGATGCCGTCGAGAAACTGTTCCTCGTGAGTCGGAGGTTCGTCACATCACAGGAACCGTCCGTTCTCCATGATCAGATCGTCCAGGAATCCGAGCGCATCGATCGCGGTACCAAGGCCGTTTTTGATACCTATCTTCCCGGGTTCGTGATCGTTGTGGGAATCGGCGCAGTCCTGATCGAGATGAATCCAGTTCTGGCGGCCATCACGCTTGGCTTCGGCCCGGCCATCATGCTTACGGGTCGACTGTTGGGGCGGATCCTACGACAACGTGTCCGGCATCAGCACCGGATGTTCGAACACTTCAGTCGTGAAGTTCTACGAATTCTCAGGACCATGGACTTGATCCGAACCCACGGAGCCGAAGAGATGGAGATGGATCGGATCGCGCTGCGGGCGGGCGAATTGGAGGAAGCGGGTGTACAGCAATCCTTGTGGAACAAGGCGTATTCGCTTTCGCAGACCACTTTGCTGGCTCTCGCGGGAGCTAGCGTCCTCATCGTCGGCGGAATTTTCGTGGCTCAGGGCAGCTTGACGCTGGGGGATCTCATTTCGTTCTATGCCGGGTTCGCACTGATGCGAGGCCCGCTTGGAGGAATAGCGCTGAGAGTCCCCGCCGTCATTGAAGGCTTAACGTCTCTCTCGCATCTCGACGCATTACTCACAGAAGGGGATGCTCGACCGTATCAAGGCTCGACCGAGATCCAATTCGCGGGTCACCTTCGAGTGGTGGATGTCACGTTCGGATACGGAGAGGAACCCGTGCTCGAAGGCGTGTCACTCGAACTGCAGCCAGGGAGCGTCATCGCCATCACGGGGCCGAACGGCTCGGGGAAGTCGACGCTCGTGAGTCTCATACTCGGGTTCTATCGCCCTGATCGAGGCCAGCTCTTGGCGGACTCAATCCCCTATCCCGATCTTGACATGATCTCGCTTCGCAGGAGGATGGGTGTGGTCCCGCAGCAGACGGTGCTCCTGCACGGGTCGGTGGTCGACAACATCACTTATGGTCGTATCGGACTGAATCGGGACGATATCGACCGGGCGCTCAAGGTCGCGGACGCCTCATTCGTTGAGAGCTTGCCGGACGGACTAGACACGGACATCGGTGATGAAGGTGTCTTTCTCTCGGGTGGTCAGCGTCAACGACTCGCAATCGCGAGAGCCGTCATCCACAGGCCAAGCATCCTGATCCTCGATGAGCCGACGAACCACCTCGACCGTGACGCTCTCCATGCCGTCATCAGTAACATCGCCACGCTTCAACCACGCCCTGCGGTGCTACTCATAACCCACGATCCGGCCGTGCTCGGCGGGGTTGACGAAGTCATCGAACTCAAGGGCGGCCGCATCGTATCGAGCTGAGGTAGGTCGCCAGCGATCCGGCAGCATCACACTGCCTCGATAGCCAGCGAAGCCAGCACCAGGCGCTGGCGCCATATTGTCTGGACCGAGTAAACCGTTCCTGCCCGAACGTCGGCTGCGAGATCGTCGAGCAGTTGGAGGGTCACCTGATTCGGATGTGCACCGGGTCGAACGTATGCAGCGTCGAAACCGAAAAGCCTCCCAACCCGTGGGAACAATGCCTTGTAGAGGGCCTCTTTGGCAGCGAAGACCGCTACTGCCGTGCGCTCGGGAGCGCTGTTCAACAGCGGTTCCAACCCGACCCGTTCCGATGCCGAGGTGATCATCGTGATGAGGTCGGGAAAGAAGCGATCGAGACTCTCGATGTCCAGGCCAAGCCCCGACCAGTGCTTCTGCCAGGCCACAGCCGCCAGAGCCGTCCCGTCTGAGTGCGTGATCGTCCCTATCGCTCCGGTCGGCCAGATCGGTTCCCGACGACCACCGATCAGCACAGGCGTCTCTTCCACACCGAGACCACGCAGCGCTTGCCGGGCGGCCGCACGCCCGGCTGCAAACTCCAAGCGTCTCGCCTCGGTTGGTCCCTCGCCGAGAGCGCTCAGTTCACGAGAGGCAATCGGGTCGTGGGCGACGGCATCCATGTTCAAGTGACCCAAGTCCACCTGGGCGAATCCGACTCCACGGGGAAACGGCGAGTCCCAGCCGGTGAGGCCTGGTGTTCCTGATGAAGTCATCGCGGGTGCCGGGGAAGGGTATAGGAGACGGCCGGTGGTATCAGAGCGATACGGTGCCTGCCGGGGCCGGGACACTTCACCGGTCGGTCGGTGTTCTCAAGCGGACCGGAGCACGGATTGTCGTTTAGCAACGAAGGTTGCTCAATGAGGGTGTCCCGGGGGTCGGCCATCGAAATCCTGGGAGCCTTCTCGCCGTAGAACCCGCAATTGTCGAGGACGTCGTGCACGTGATCTGACAATAGCGATCCTGGCCCACTGAGAAACACAGCGCTTTCGTCTTGACCGCCCCGTCCACGTGGAGTGCGCCAGAGCCTCCGCCCAGCTGTGCACCAGGCGACGGGACCGACCCACGCCTCCCGGAAGTCGAGATCCAGGAGTTGGCCGAGACCGGGTTCGCTCTGGGCCACAGCATCGTGCTCGACGCTCATCCTGGCTGGCAGGTCGGCTCAGACCGAACTTGTCTAGAACCTGGGACCGCGCACCTCAACCCGCGAGGGGAGCACTATGTAGGCGTCGCAACAGCGCCTATGTATAATGACTCCATGAAGACGATTACGATCACCATCCCCGACGAACTCGACGCCGAAGCAGCAGCCGAAGCGAAACGCCGGGGCATCTCCAAGTCCGAGCTGATCCGCCGCGGCCTGGCCACTCTCCTCCCCAACCAGGACACCCGGTCGGCTGACGATCCGTGGCACCAGCTCGCCGGCTTCGCAGGCGAAGAATTCACGACCGAACCGGGCGAGATCGACCGGGTGGTCTACGACTCGTGAAGTTCGCCGACACCAGCTGGTGGGTGGCGTGGTCCCTCCCCGGGGATGGAGGGCACTCCGATGCGTTGGCGATGCTCGCCCATCTTGGATCTGCCGAACAGGTACTAACCACCAATCTGGTCGTAGGAGAAACCTGGACGTTTCTCCGCCGCAAGGACGGTCACCGAACTGCCCTAGCCTTCCTCGACCGGATCGGCGCACTCCAACAGCAATCCAAACTCGCCGTCCACCGGGTCACCATCGACCAAGAGAACAACGCGTGGGCCTGGCTGCGGAAGCACGACGAGAGGAGCTACTCGTTCGTCGATGCAACAAGCTTTCAGGTGATGCGCAACCGCCGCCTCCGCGAAGCACTGGCGTTCGATCAGGACTTCGCAGCGGCAGGCTTCCTCGAACTACGCCCGTAACCCGCACTCCGATGTGAGGATATGGGGGTAATCGGGGGCGGGTTTCTTGGACGATGGGTGGGGGGTCTGGGACTCTGTGTGGTGGCCCCGTCCGGGGCCGGGAAAGGATGCCCGTATGTCTTGGTTCCCGTGTTTGATTCGGTCTGTTTCACCGGCTGGACGGCTGCGTGTGCAGTTGGGTCATCGGGTGGTTGATGACTATCTGGAGTTCTTGGCGGCCCGCTGCCGATCGAACACGGTGTTGGCGGCCGGGTTCGATCTGAAGGTGTTCTTTGCGCTGATTCCTAAGGATCCTGATGCGGTGACCACGGCGGATGTGTTGGCGTTTATCACCGCGCAACGCAATACCGGTGATCCCAAGGTGATCCGCCTGGCCGATGGCGAGTCGGGGTTTCTTTGACATAACTCCATCCTCGCTTCCAAGGTAAAGAGTCTCCAAGAATCCCAGGGCGATACAGTTGTCGGCTCGGACGATCCAACGGCGACTGTCGTC
>JARGFH010000003.1 GCA_029210695.1 Acidimicrobiia bacterium | reverse complement strand
GCCCATCGCCGTAGGCAGAGGTCCGTGTATGTGAGATTGTCTCCAGGCGCCGGTAAAACCTAGAACTCAGAACCTAGAACCGCCCACCCGCCAACCCGCGACCCGCGACAAGGGACTCGCGACTAGGGACTCGCGACTCTCAAGGCCATACCCCGCGCTGAGTGATCGCGGCTCGACATCGACGCATGGCGATGACGTACGCCGCCACCCGCAGTGTCGGCACTTCGAGGACCGGCGCCTCCGGTTGAGCGCCGTGCCAGGCGGCTTGATATCGGCCCAGCCCTTCGGCCAGTTGGGCCCGTTCGACGAGAATGTGGTCGGTGGCCTTCTCAATACGATCGCGAAGGCGCGTGAGTGTTTCGTGGTAGTCCCAGTCCTGGTTCTCGAGGTTTTGTACCCACTCGAAGTATCCGGCAACTATCCCACCGGAGGCGGCGACAACATCGGGGAGAACCCGGACACCGCGTTGCCGGAGAATACGATCCGCAGCAGGTGTTGTCGGGTAGTTGGCCGCCTCCACGATGAGGCGTGCGCGGATGGCCGGAGCGTTGTGTTCCGTAATCTGGTTCTCGAGCGCGGCCGGGATCGCGATGTCAACCGGCAACTCGAGCAAAGCTCCGGGACTCAGCTCCTGAGCGCCGGGGAACCCGCCCAACCGGCCCGTCGCCCTTCGGTGTTGTTCAACTGCCTCGACGGCGAGCCCTTGCTCCCGGTATATGGCACCGGTCGAGTCGGCCAGCCCGACGATCAACGCACCGCCCCCGGCGAAGAGACGCGCGACGCCCGCCCCCACATCTCCGAAACCCTGAATAGCGACTGTCGCCCCATCGAGTCCCTCGAGTCCCGGGACGTATCCAAACTCGAGGATCCGTCGGGTGGAGGCCAGAACACCGTGCGCCGCCGCCTCGCTTCCCAGCGGTGAACCGCCGAGATCGGTTGGTTTCCCGGTTACCACGGCACGGTTGTTTTCGCCGGGGTGCAGGACGGAGTAGGTGTCATAGACCCAGGCCATCGTCTGCTCGCTCGTGTAGAGATCGGGTCCCAGGATGTCTTTGTAGGGCCCGATCGTGTCGCCGAGAGTGGCGACATACCGCCTCGTGATCCGACGACGTTCCTCCTCGGAGAGGATGGTGGGGTCGCACCGGACTCCCCCATGTGCCCCTCCAAACGGAATAGCCGCCATCGCCGACTTCCAGGTCATCAACGCCGCCAGCGCCCGGCAGTCGCTCTCGTCGACCGCCGGATGAAAGCGGATACCTCCCTTGGCGGGCCCCCTGGCAGCTGAATCCAATACCCGATACCCCTTGAACACATGGACAAAGCCATCGTCCATCACAATCGGAATGGTCACCTGGAGCACGTGATCCGGCTCGCTCAGCCACTCTGAGGTTCCCCGCCAACCATGGAGCTCTGACGAAAAGGGCACGGCGGCCGCGAATCGGTCCTGCGCGGCACGGAGAAGTTCGTGTGTCATCAATTGTCCTTCTACACCTCCAATTGCCACCTGCATAGAGCCAAATGAAAGCATTTGCTTCCCAAGCGGCGTCACCGGCGCGGCCTCTAGGCTGTTCCTACGTAGACAAGGAGCAGCGATCGATGACCGACCACTCCCCACCAACCGGCGAGCCGACGACCACAGCAACCGGCAAGCTCAAGAAGAAGTACTACGAGGCGGAGTTGCAGCGACTCCAGGTCGAACTCGTCAAGCTTCAGGAGTGGATCAAGGATCGAGGTCTGAAGGTCGTTGTCATCTTCGAGGGCCGGGACGCGGCGGGGAAGGGCGGCGTCATCAAGCGGATTACCGAGCGCTTGAATCCGAGAGTGGCGCGAGTCGTTGCCCTACCGCAGCCGACCGAGCGAGAGAAGACCCAGTGGTATTTCCAGCGGTACGTGCAGCACCTCCCGGCCGCAGGCGAGATGGTCCTGTTCGACCGAAGCTGGTACAACCGGGCCGGCGTCGAGCGTGTCATGGGTTTCTGTACCGAGGACGAGTACCGGGAGTTCCTCCGCTCATGTCCGGAATTCGAACGAATGCTGGTGCGGTCCGGCATCATTCTCTTGAAATACTGGTTCTCAGTCAGTGACGAGGAGCAGGAACGGCGTTTCCAATCGCGAATCGAGGATCGCACGAAGCGCTGGAAACTCAGCCCCATGGATCTCGAGTCGCGGCGCCGGTGGATCGAGTACTCAAAGGCCAAGGACGAGATGTTCGCCCACACCGACATCAAACAGGCGCCCTGGTTCGCCGTGAACTCCGACGACAAGCGGAGGGCTCGCTTGAACGCGATCAGCCACCTTCTGGCGAGCATCCCCTTTGACGACTTGACTCCCGAACCGATAGTTCTGCCGCCGCGCGATGACGCATTCTCGTACGTGCGGCCGCCGATGGATGATCAAACGTTCGTGCCGGAGGTGTACTGAGTCGAGAGCTTCAAGCGCAGGGCCGTTGACTCACGGCCCTGTCAATCCACGCCTCCGATGTCGACGTTGAAGGCCCGGTAGACGAGGTCGGCTCCCTTCTGGCGGTGACGGCTCAGCTTGCCGAGCAACTCCAATGTGGCAATGCGGATTTCATCGCCGGCCTCATCGGGTTCATCCACCGGGACGGCTCCCACCATGTGGATGATGTCGCCGATCCGGGCGTCCATCTCCAGGTGATCTTTGCGCAAGAGCTTGACCAGGTTCGAGAGGCGAGGTGCCTGATGCACGATATCGGCGAGAAGCCCGTCGTCACTCTCGACCGCGTTCGTGTGGTCGGCCAGAGCCGCCCGAAGACGGTGCAGTTCGCCGTCTACGAGCTCGCGCCAAGCGACCCCTCTGCCGACCGGAGAGGCAATCGCGAACTCCAGCCCGGCTGCCGCGTCAAGCAGAACAGCTCGATGTCTCCCTGCTGCGCTCAGCGCTTCATTGTCGCCCACGGTGCACCTCCTTTGCGGATGCGATCTCAGTGCTACCTCCACGATGACAGACGGAGGCGGTCCCGGTAAAGGGCCAATTGTCACGGTATCGGCGCCACCATGCCGGCGATAGACTCGTCGAGCGCCGAGAGAGCCTCGAGAGTCCTCTGCCAGGATTGCTCGAGGGCAATGCGGTCCTGTTGGCCGAGTTCAGTGCCCAGCTCGATCGATATCGGGACGATCCGGTACGAACCCCGTTCGACCTTCGTTGGCACAAACTCGATCTCTGCGACTGAGAACCCGTCGACTCCCTCGACCACGTCGAGAACCGCGATAACGCCGTCCTGGGTTGGCAGGCTGAAGAACTGGTTCGAGACCAGATTGCCGAGACCGTACAACACGAACTTCCCGTTGATCTTCTCGACGGCCTGCACGACATGGGCGTGATGGCCGATAATCACGTCGACATCCGGTGAGGCAAGCAGAGCCTCTGCGATCCCCCGCTGGTAGCTGCTGGGCAAAGGCTGATACTCGTTGCCCCAGTGGAGGCTGACGGCGATGAACTCAGCCCCCAGCTCACGGACCTCGGCGGCGTCGGCGATGATCTGCTCTTCATCGATCAGGTTGACGAGCCATGGTTGATCGGCGGGCAGTCGAAATCCGTTTAGCCCGTACGTATACGAAAGGTGGGCAACCGTCACCCCTTCAACGTCGTACATCCACCACGACGGACCGTCGGCGAGGTCGGTGGTGCCGGCACGACCGAGCCCGGCCTCGTCTATCACCCCGAGCGTGCTCAAGACCCCGGTCGTTCGCTTGTCGAATGAATGATTCGAGGCAGTCGAACAGCCGTCATACCCCGCCACCACCACCGCCTCGGCGACTTCCCGGGGGGAGTAGAAGACCGGATACGACGAGAGTGCGGCATTGTCCGACGACAGAGGCGTCTCGAGATGGCAGAGCCCGAGATCAACGGCGGAGATGATGGGTTTGATGTCGGCAAACATCGGATCGAAGTCGAACCCACCGTCGCCGTCGTTGCGGGCGGCCTGGCTCATCAGAGGCGTGTGGGGAAGAATATCCCCGGTGGCGGCGATGCTGAACGATCTCCTGGCCTGAATCTCAGGCAACTCGAGGTGAGCTGCCGAGGAGAGCATGACGGCCAGGGTGGCCCGATCGATCGGGGCCTCTCCGCGCCGCATGCTCACCAGCCCGGGGAGCGGGACTGCAAGTGCCGCCGCAACCGCTGAAACCGGAATCGAAACAGCGGAACAGAAAGAGCTCCCGCACGAGAGCCTCGACCGCCCGGTTCCCATAGCCCGAACGATCCCACGGTCCACGTCGGTCCACGATGCCCGACTAGAGGGGCAGAAGCGATCGGGATGGGCAGAATCACATCCGTCGAGATATCCAGCCGCGAAGGCCGCCTCGATATAGGACTCCGCCGGATGCCCGTCGTCATCGACGAACGTTCCGCCGGGGCCCAGATCGGCGAGGGCTACGGCCACGCCGCCGTCAACGGCCAGGCTCGCAACCACCAGCGAGACGACTAGAAGAAGAGTTCGCACAGGCATTTCGCCACCGAGGATACCGTCGCGGTGGTCAATTCATCGTGGCAGACTCCGCAGGAGAGAGGAAGGTCCATGCCATACCGAACCATCATCGAACCATTCCGCATACACAGCACCCAGGAAATCAACCTCCCGACGAGGGACGAACGTGAGGAGGCATTGGGGCGAGCCGGTTTCAACTTGTTCGGCCTTCACGCCGACGAAGTCATCATCGACCTCCTCACAGATTCAGGAACCGGAGCGATGTCCGCCAAGCAGTGGGCGGGAATGATGGTCGGCGACGAGTCGTACGCCGGCAGCAGGTCCTTCTACCGCTTTCTCGAAACAGTCCAGGGCATCACCGGACTCGCGGAAATAATCCCAACCCACCAGGGACGAGCAGCCGAACGGATCTTGTTTTCAGTCATGGTCAAATCCGGCGATGTTGTCCCGAACAACACCCATTTCGACACCACCCGGGCCAACGTCGAATACCAGGGGGCGGAAGCGCTCGACCTCGTGATCGCCGAGGGTCGCGATCCGTCGACGAACCACCCTTTCAAAGGGAACATGGACGTCGAGGCCCTCGAGCGCACGATTGCGGAGGTCGGCGCCGATCGCATCCCGCTGGTAATGGTGACCGTGACCAATAACTCCGGAGGCGGGCAACCCGTTTCCATGGAGAACTTGCGCTCCGTGCAAGAGGTATGTCATCGCTACGGCATCCCCTTTTTCCTGGATGCGTGCCGGTTTGCCGAGAACGCCTGGTTCATCAAGCTGCGCGAGCCCGGATACGAAGATCACACTCCCCGGGAAATCGTGGCCGAGATGTTCTCGCTCGTCGACGGGTGCACGATGTCCGCCAAGAAGGATGGGCTGGCCAACATCGGCGGGTTCCTGGCGATGAACGATCCCTCGATGGCAATCGCCTGCCGCAATCTGCTCATCCTCACGGAGGGGTTCCCAACCTACGGAGGACTGGCCGGATACGATCTCGAGGCAATCTCGCAAGGCCTCGAAGAGGTACTCGACGAGCGGTACCTTCGCTACCGGATCCGATCGACCGAGTACCTCGCAGACAAGGTGGCGGCCGCCGGCGTTCCGATCGTGCGTCCGGCCGGTGGACATGCGGTGTACCTCGATGCCAAGGCCTTCCTTCCGCATATTCCTCCGTCGGAGTATCCCGCCCAAGCTCTGGCAGTCGAGTTGTACCGCGATGGTGGCGTTCGGGGAGTCGAGATCGGATCGGTGATGTTCGGGGCGGTGCACGACGACGGAACCGAGACGCCGGCTCAGATGGAGCTAGTGCGACTGGCGATACCCCGCCGCACCTACACGCAGAGCCACATCGACTACGTCGGCGAAGTCGTGTTGTCCGTTGCCGAGCGGGCCGGTTCGATCGGCGGTTACCGGATCGTTGAGCAGGCACCGTGGCTCCGCCACTTCACGGCGCGGTTTGAGCCAGTTGGCAAGTAGGCAGTAGGCAGTAGGCCATAGGCGATTGGCAATTGGCAATTGGCACCTGGGGATCCCGCTTTCGGCCCGTGATGCGTTAACCTGCCGCGGATGACGATCCGGGTACTTCTTGCCGACGACCACGCGCTGGTGCGCGGCGGCCTGCGCGCCCTCCTCGAGGCCGAACCGGATATCGAAGTCGTCGCCGAGGCGGAAACTGCGGCCGGGGCCGTCGAGATGGCCGGTGAGGTCCGACCCGATCTCGTGGTCCTCGACGTCAATCTCCCCGATGGATCCGGGGTGGACGCCTGCCGCCGGATCCGAGCCAAGTGGAGCGATATCCAGGTCGTCATGCTCACCGCCTTCGCCGACGAGCAGGCCTTCGTTGACTCCGTCGGCGCCGGTGCCCTCGGTTTCGTTCTCAAACGAACGCGATCCTCGGATCTGCTGGCGGCCGTGCGCAAGGCAGCCGCCGGTGAGTCACTTCTCGATTCCGAACTCAGCGACCGCATCTTCTCGAGAGCGCACGCCGGGCGGGAATCGGATCCCCTTCTGGCGGAGTTGTCTCCCCAGGAACGCAAGATCCTCTCCCGGATCGCCGACGGCAAGACCAACAGGGAAATCGCAGCAGAGATGTATCTGGCCCAGAAGACCGTCAAGAACTACGTTTCGAATCTCCTGCGCAAGCTGCAGATGAACAATCGGGCTGAGGCGGCCGCCTACGCCGCCCGATTGGAGGCGCTCAGGGAATCGGATCAAGAAGCTTCCGATTCCTAGGTTCTCGATCGTCCGACAGCTCTCGCCCGGTGTCGGGCGCCGATTGCCTGCCTACTCTCTCTCCAAGGCTTCGCTGATCCTGTCGACGAATCCCTTGACGCTGCTCTCAGCGAGGCGATGCATGACGACCTTGTCGAGTGCTCGGCCAAGCGCTCCCATCGGTGGGGCGTATGTTCCACGAAAGGCGAGCTGGGTGTACTCGGGTCCGACCCCGGCCATGATCAGATTGCCTTCCATTCTCGGAAAGAGCGCCGTAGGCCCGGTTGCCTCCCAGACAATCGGAACCGTCGTCTCTGCTCGACCCGCCACCGGGTCGCCGACGCGCATCCGAACGGTCTTCGCCACAGTGGCCGGTCCGCTCCCGACCGATATGTTGGCCCTCAGCTCTTCGCCCTCCCGATAGGCAGACTCCGCCCATGAGCTGAAGCGTGAGAAGAACGATCGAAATCGAGGCTCGATGACTTCGAGCGGCCGTTCGAGTTGCACGTAGTAGTAGATGAACACGGTCTGATCGAACCAAACCATCGGCTCGCAGCTGCCGCAAGGGCCAAAAGTCACGCCAACCCGGGCACGGTCGTCCAGCCCCCAGGCGGCCTACCAGTTGGTAACGTGTACAGATGACCACCCGTCTCCCGGCCCAGGAACGGCGACAGCAGCTGCTGGACGTTGCTCTGCAGGTCTTCTCCGGCGCCGGTTATCACGCCACGACAATGGACGACATCGCCGCCACTGCCGGCGTGACCAAGCCGGTCCTTTACCAGCATTTCAGCTCAAAACGCGCCCTCTACCTCCACCTCGTCGACGATGTCGGCGATCGGATGGCCAGGGCGATTACGGACAGCACCTCGCGAGCCGATTCTCCACGCCGGCAAGTTGAGGTGGGAATCGGCACCTACTTCCACTTCATCGCCGATAATCGGGCCGCCTTTCTCCTCCTGTTCGAAGGGGCAGATCGCACCGACCAGGATGTGGCGGATGCCATGAGCCGCATCGAAGACAGCATGGCCGAGTTGGTCGCTCCCCTGATTGCGGCGGGCATCGACGCAGATCAGCAACGTGCGCTTGCGTACGGAATCGTCGGAGCCGCAGAGGCGGCCGGCCGTGCATGGGCTACCGGGAAGCTCAGAACCGACCTGGATTTACTCGCAGTGGAGATCGCGGAACTGGCCTGGTCGGGCCTCCGGGGAATCTCGAGGCATTGACACCCGTCTGAATCGGGCTCTCAGCCGCAGATGAAACCCCGCCGGGCTCACACGATCCGCATCCCCGAAATCGCACGAGCCACCACCAGCCGCTGGATCTCGCTCGTCCCTTCGAAGATCGTGAATATCTTGGCGTCACGCGCCCAGCGCTCAACCGGATGCTCCCGCACATAGCCGGCACCACCGAGAATCTGGATCGCCTCCTCAGTGGTTCGAACCGCCACTTCCCCTGCCTTGAGCTTCGACATCGAACCTTCACCGGCCTCAAAGGGCTTGCCGTTGCGCGCCATCCAGGCCGCTCTCCAGACCAGCAAACGGGCCGCATCGATTTCTGTTCTCATGTCGGCGAGCTTGAACGCGATTGCCTGGTTCATGATGATCGGACGGCCGAACTGGACGCGTTCCTTGGCGTAGGCCAGGGCGTATTCGTATGCGGCCCTCGCTACACCGAGCGCCTGGGCTCCGACAACCGGGCGCGACGACTCGAACGTCGACATGGCCCCGTGCTTTCTGGAGCTCTTGCCTTCTCGCGCTCTGGCGAGTCGGGCGTCGAGCTTCTCTTTTCCACCGAGCACCATCCGCTCCGGAATGCGAACGTCGTCCAGGACGACTTCCGCCGTGTGCGAAGCGCGAATTCCGTGCTTCTTGAACTTCGAACCCTGCGACAAACCCGGAGTGTCCGGCGGAATAACGAAGGTTGCCTGTCCCCTGGAGCGCAGCTCCGGATCAACCGAGGCCACCACAACGTGGACATCGGCAATACCGCCGTTGGTGATCCATGTCTTGGTTCCGTTCAACACCCACTCATCGGCAGCTTCATCGAATACGGCCCGGGTCCGGAGCGCCGACACGTCCGATCCGGCATCGGGTTCGCTCACCGCGTAGGCGGCAAGTTTCGGATCGTCGGGAGTGCCAAAGCACTGCGGAACCCATTCGGCGACTTGATCGGGACTGCCGACGGCGGTGATTCCGGCGACGGCCAGGGTGCTGCCGAATATCGCCAGGCCAATCCCCGCATCGCCCCAGAACAGCTCCTCAGAAACCAGGGGCATCATAAGCCCGGTTGGATCAGCGAAGGCGTTGAGGAAGAACTCAAACGAGTACAGCCCGATCTTGGCGGCCTCCTGGATGATGGGCCAGGGCGTCTCTTCACGCTCGTCCCACTCCTCGGCTGCAGGGCGAACGACCCCTTCTGCGAAATCGTGCACCCATTTCTGCAGTTGCAGCTGGTCTTCATTGAGTTCGAGAGAGAAATCTGTCATCGCTGCTCCTCGATGTTTAGTTACTACATAGTAACTAAACATCGAAGAAGAAACCAGCGGTCCTTCGAAACAAAGAGTGAGGCCGGGCTCGCCGCCCCGGGGAGGCTCAGCTCGCTCTGCGCCGCGCCGCCACCCACCGGCGCCGCTCCATCCGCCGCTCCATCGAAGTCAGGCCACCCCAGATGCCTTCCGTCTGGCCGGTCTCAATCGCGTAGGCGAGGCAGTCGGCCTTCACGGGACATCCCGCGCAGACCGCCTTGGCCGCATTGACGAACGACTTCTCAGCTTCGTTGACGGGGAAAAAGAGATCGTCTTCACGGCCTGCACACGCAGCCAGCTCACGCCATTCCCGGCCGATTTCCACCAGCGTGTCGTTTTCGAACATGCGCAATCCTTCCATGAGCCTGACATAACGCTCACGATTCCCGGATTGTTCCCGCCCCGATGAATCCCCGGTCGCGCCGGCGCTCCTATCGTTGCGGGGATGGTGTTCGAGTTCGACAACGTGGTGATGAGCGGCGCCAACGGGACCAGGCGGCTATCGGTCGCCGATCTGCGACTCTCCTCAGGCGGTATGACGGCGATCGTCGGCCCTTCGGGAGCCGGCAAGTCCACGCTGCTACGACTGTGCAATCGCCTCGAGGTCCCCGACCGAGGGGTGATCCGCTTCCACGGTCGATCGCTCACCGACCTACAGGTACTGGAACTGCGTCGGGCGGTCGGCATGGTGTTTCAAGAGCCGGTCCGGTTCGCGGGCACCGTCTTCGACAATCTGCGAGAAGCCGACCCTGATCTCGACGCGTCGGCAGCCGCGCGGTTGCTGGAACGAGTCGGCCTCGACCCATCCTTCGTCAACAGGACCGCCGATGAGCTCTCCGGCGGGGAAGCCCAGCGTATGTGCATCGCACGTGCACTGGCGACCGGTCCGGAGGCGCTGCTGATGGATGAGCCGACGTCGTCGTTGGATCCCGCAGCAACCCGCACAATCGAAGATCAGGCGATGGCTTTGGCCGCGGCCGGCATGCCCATCCTCTGGGTCACCCACGATACGGCACAAATGAACCGGATCGCTTCTCACGTTGTCTGCCTGGTCAATGGACGGGTCGCCTATGAGGGGACCGCGGCCGGATTGATGGCATCCGCCGATCCGAGTATCGCCGCCTACCTTGCAGAGCAGCAATCATGACCGCAGACGTCACAACCGTCGGCCTGATCGCCTCTCTGCTCCTGGTCGTCGTAGCGATCGCTATGTCTGCGAGCCAGCGTCTCGGGCTCGAACGAGACATCATCTGGGCAACGGTTCGCTCCCTCGTCCAGTTGTTGTTCGTCGGCGCCATCCTGGCCTTCGTCATCGATCCGGAGCAGCCGCTGATCCTTTCGTGGGGTTGGGTCATCGCGATGGTGGCGTTCGCCGGTGTTGTCGTACGCCGCCGGGCACCTGAAATACCGGCGCTCCTTCCGCTCGGATTGCTGGCTATCGGAGCCGCGGCCGGAGTGACCCTGGTGGTCATATTCGGACTCGGGGTGTTCCCACTCGAGGGGCGCACCCTGGTCCCGCTCGCCGGCATGATGATCGGTAACTCCATGAACGCCACCGTTCTGGCGGCTCGCCGGGTGATCGACGAGTTCCGGGACCACCGCGCTGAGGTCGAGGCTCGTCTGGCGCTCGGCCAGTCGTCCTCCCAGGCGAGTCGCCGCCATCTCCGTTCCGCCCTTCGCACCGCGCTCACACCACAAATCGAAACGACCAGGGCCGTGGGTTTGGTCTTCCTGCCAGGCGCAATGACCGGGTTGATCCTGGCGGGGGTCGACCCGATCGAGGCGGTGCGGGTTCAAGCCGCCATCATGTATCTCATCCTGGGATCGGTGGCGACCACAGCCACCGTGATGACCCTTGGAGTTGGCAGGCGGCTCTTCACGGCCGACCACCGGCTGATCGATTTGCCGCGGCCCGCCGAGCGCTCCTGACCTCGGACGCACTTCGTCCTGCCATCCAGGTCACGAGCGCGGCAAGAGCCATCGTGATTGTCAGACCGGCCATCGGGAGTTGGTAGCTACCCGTGACGTCGCGCAGGATCCCAACACCGGCCGGAAAGACCGCACCGAACACTGCGGCTACCGACCACTGCACTCCCAGGATCCGACCGTACGCCGATCCGGAATACCACGAGGACATGACCATCGCTCTGAGCGGAAGCATCACACCGAACGAGACGCCGAACAGGAGGAAATGCGCGCCCATCTGCCACCCGGCTCCAACGAACACCGCCAGAGCAAGTGCAAGTGCGAGGGCAGCCATTCCCGAGGCATGAACGGAGGTGGGCCGCCGTCTGCCCGCCACATACGGCGAGGCATATCGGCCGGGAAGGCTCAACGCTGAAGCAACCGCCGCCCACATCGCCACCGAGGCGACGGCGAAACCGGCTTCTTCGAAGCGGGCGACCCGGTGGGTGATGATCGCCTGCATGGTGCCGAAGCTGAGCAGCATTCCGATCGTGTACATCACGAACCGACGATCGGAGAGAAGGCGGCGCACCGAAAAGGGAGCCGATGGAGCCTGCCCGACCCGCCCGGCGCCTGACGGAAGAAATACCAAGGAAGCAACACCACCGACGATGAGCAGAATGCCGCCGAGGGCGAAGGCGGCGCCTCGCCAGCCGAACCAGGTGACGAAGCGTTCTGTGAGAGGTATGAAGATCATGCCGGACACTCCCCCGATGACGGTCAACGTGGCAAGTGCACGGGCGCGATGTCGGGCCGAGAACCACTGGTCAACGGCGACGAAGGCCGGTTCGTAGTAGGTCATCGCGCCGGCCGGACCGATCAGCAGCCACCAGGCGGCCAGTACGTGCCACGGCTCCTGAGCAAACGAGAACGCCAGCAATCCGAGGAAGCCGACGACGGACCCCACACCGAAGACGAGGCGAACCCCGCGCCGGTCGGCGAATCTCCCGATTGGGAAGGCCAGGAGTCCCCCAACGAGTGCTGCACCTCCGTATCCGAGGGAGAGAATCGTCGTGCTGAAGTCGGCGCCTGCAGCATCTGCGGTCAGGAATACCGAGAAGCCGTAGAACATGGCGCCGAACGCCACCATCACGATCAGTGCGATGGCAACGATCGCCGACCACGAGAAGCGCTCCATGACGGTGAGGGTAGATCGAACGGGGCCGTCGGCACGGCGGCGGACGCCGGTTCTGAGCCCATTAGCCTTTCCTCATGCACGACGATCTCCGCTCTGCCATCGATAACCTGTTTCCCTCCCTCCAGGCGACCCTCGAAGACCTCGTCCGGATTCCCTCGATCAGCGCACCGGGCTTCGACCCATCCCGCCTCCGCAGTTCCGCCGACGCCGTCGCAGCCCTCCTGACTGAGGCCGGATTCGACGACGTTCGCTTGTTGGAGGTGGATGGCGCCCACCCGGCCGTCTTCGCGGAGATTCCGGCGCCCGACGGCGCTCCAACCGTCTTGTTGTACGCCCACCACGACGTGCAGCCGGTGGGCAATCTCGATGATTGGGACCGGGATCCGTTTGAACCAATCGAGGAGAACGGGCGCCTGCTGGGTCGGGGATCATCCGATGACAAGGCCGGCATCGTTGTGCATCTCGGCGCCGTCAAGGCGCACGGCGGGAGACCCCCGGTAGGGGTCAAAGTCATCGTCGAGGGGGAAGAAGAAGTCGGCTCGACCCACCTCGGCGAGTTCCTGGGTCAGTACCGCGACCTGCTGGCGGCGGACGTCATCGTCATCGCCGACTCCGGGAACTGGCGGGTCGGTCAACCGGCGCTGACCACATCACTCCGGGGCTTGGCCGACTGCACGGTCGAGGTCAGGACGGCTCGATATGCGATTCACAGCGGTCAGTTCGGGGGCGTGATACCCGATGCCCTGACTGTGCTGGCGCGCCTCCTCGCCACCCTGCACGATGCAGACGGCAACGTTGCCATTCCGGGTTTGGTTTCCGGTGTTGCCGACGACCTGGATCTGACCGAAGAGGAACTGCGGGCTCAAGCAGATACGGTCGAGGGTCTGATGTTGATCGGATCGGGTTCGCTCACTTCGAGGATGTGGAGGCAACCGGCAGTGGCCGTTCTGGCTATCGACGCCCCATCGGTGCGTGATGCGGTCAATGCTCTGGTGCCGGTGGCGCGAGCCAAGGTGAGCTTGCGAGTCGCGCCCGGTGACGATCCGAGACGCGCCATGAGCACACTGGTGGCGCATCTGGAACAGCACGTCGACTGGGGAGCCGAGGTGACGGTGACGCCCGGCGCCATGGGCCAGGCCTTCGCCCTCGAGACGTCCGGTCGAGTGACGGACGCGTTTCGGACTGCCTTCGAAGAAGCGTGGGGGCGGGAAACGGTCGACATGGGGGTCGGCGGCTCGATCCCGTTCGTGGCCGCCTTTTCTGAGGCCTACCCGGATGCAACGATCCTCTTGACGGGCGTCGCCGATCCGACCAGCAGAGCCCACGGACCGAACGAGAGCGTCGACCTCGACGATGTCCGCAAGGGTGCCCTTGGAGAGGCGATCGCCCTCCGCCTCCTCGCCAACTGAACTCTTCTCCGCAATGCAATGGCGCGTCACACACCATTGCATTGCGCAGAAAAACCCGCTCACTTTCTCAGCAATACAGTGGCGCGTCACACACCATTGCATTGCGGAGAAACCCCCAGATCTAGACGCCGCCTGCGAAGTCGTGCCGTTTCCACGCCTCGAACAACACCACCGCCACCGCGTTCGAAAGATTGAGGCTGCGCGATCGGGGCAACATGGGAATCCGAACGCGACGATCCACGAGAGGCAGACCCAACACTTCGTCGGGGAGGCCGTCCGACTCCGGGCCGAACAGCAACGCGTCGCCCCGTTGGTAGTCGACGTCCGAATACCTGTTCTCGCCGTCACGCGTAAAAGCGATCACCCGGCCGGGAGCCACTACAGCCACGAAAGCTTCTATCGACTCATGTTCCCGGACGTCGGCCCACTCCCGGTAGTCGAGTCCGGCCCTCCGCAGCTTGGTGTCCTCAAGGTCGAATCCCAACGGGTGGATGAGGTGCAATACCGTGCCGGTGTTGGCGCACAGGCGCATGATGTTGCCGGTGTTCGGAGGGATCTCCGGCTGGTAGAGAACCACGTCGAACACGTTCAGAACAACCGGAGCGTATTCGATTCTGCGCCCCGCAGATCGTCGTAGTCCACCTCGACGCACATGATGCCCCGTGCGTCGGCAACCACCTTGGCTTGCGGGGTGATCGACTGGGCGGCGAAGATCCCACGCACCGGTGACAGCCGGGCGTCAAGGTTGAGCCGCTCCAGGTAGCGAGCGAGTTGCTCGACGCCGTCGATGTCGCCACGCCGTTTGATCTCGACCGCCACGGTGCCGCCTGCCCCATCCGTGCACAGGAGATCGACAGGGCCGATGTCGGTGAAGAACTCGCGCCGGATGAGTTGCAGACCATCTTCCAACACCCCCGGTTGGTCGGCCAGCAACACCTGGAGATGGGCCTCAACACCGTCCTTCTGGAGACCGGGATCCTCGCCTAGCTCGATCGTCACGTCGGAGAGGACCTCCCCGAGTCGGATCGTCAGGCGTTCCCCCTTCGGATTCGTCACAACCCACTCGTCGTCGAACTCCTCGAGATAGTTCGGGGCGTTCATCCAGTTGAGCGGCTTGTAGGCGCCGCCGTCGGCGTGCACGGCGACACACCCATCCGCTTTGACCATTATGAGACGGACGGCGGGAGGCAGGTGTGCGTTGAGCCGTCCCTCATAATCAACACAGCATTTGGCCACGACCAATCTCACGGCACGAGCGTAGCCAGTCGTGAGCAACTCGTCGGCGGCTGTAGGGAGCCAACGCTGTATCTTCTCCCCTATGCATGACAAGGCTGCCAAGCATCTCTCCACGTTTCACACCCTCCTCTATCGCGCAACGCGGGGACGGATCGGCCGGCGTCTCCTCGACAACGACATGCTCCTGCTGACCACGCGAGGCCACACGACCGGTAAGGCCCACACGGTGCCGTTGCTGTACCTCGAGAACGGCACCTGCCCGGTCGTGATCGCATCCTGGGGCGGGAGACCCAACCATCCCCACTGGTACCGGAACCTCCTTCACACACCCGAGGCCGAGGTCCGCCTTCCGGATGGCTCCTTTCGGGTGATTGCCAGGACCGCTTCCGGGGAGGAGAGAAGAGACTGGTGGCCGAGGATCGTCGCGGCATACGCTGGATACGAGGCCTACCAATCGCGAACCGATCGTGAGATACCGGTCGTATTCCTGGAACGAACTTCGAACACGCAGGACAAGTAGCTCCGATCGGCCGCTCCTCCGGCAGCGCGAGCCGCAACGTACGGGGCGTACCAGAGCGTTTCTCATATCGCCGGCGGGGAGAGAAGGCAGCCCCGATTGGCAAGGGTTCACTTGATCCACATTCTTTATCAATATGTTGACCGATAAACGATAAGCTCTTATTGTTTATCAATAAGGAGGTTTGGACATGCAGACAAGACTCCCTCGCCTCTTGCGGGGATTCACCACCTTCGCGATTGCCTTGTTGACCGTCGTGACCGTCGCCATAGTCGTCTTCGCGACGGTCCTCATCGGGACCGATGAGTCCGGATCGGCGGAACTGGCGGTTCCCATTCAATTCAAAATCGACTCCGACGCCTATTCGCTGACCAGCGACGGGTGGGGAGACGGGACGATCATCCGCGCATCCGGAGAGGCCAACTTCGACGACCCGGGAATCGGCCTGGCGATTGCCGCCGGCGGAACGATCCTCGCCGGCCTGGCGGCGGCTTTCATAGCGCTGATACTCATGCGCAGGATCTTCAGCACGATGATGGTCGGCACCCCGTTCCTACCCGAGAACGCTAGACGCATCCGCTGGCTCGGATACATGGTCATAGGAGGCGCACTCGTCGAACAGATAATCGAGATCGGACTCGGTCTGCTGGTGCTCAACAGTATCTCGAGCACAGGGCTCGACATCGACTACCACTTCGATCTCAACCTGGCCGCCGTGTTCGTCGGCTTGATCATCCTCGCCCTGGCTGAGGTCTTCAGGCACGGAACCGCGCTGCAGGCCGACGCTGATCTCACGGTGTAGCCATGACAATCTCCGTACATCTCGACCAACTGCTCCTCGATCACAAGATGACACTCACCGAGCTCGCCGATCGAGTCGGCATCACCGTCGCCAATCTCTCGATCCTCAAGACCGGCAAAGCCCGCGCGGTGCGTTTCTCGACTCTCGAGGCAGTCTGTCGCGAACTCGACTGTCAGCCGGGTGATGTCTTGAGATTCTCTCCCGAGTAGGGACAACTCTCCATTCGCGAGAGAATGGACAAGACGAAAGAGGTAGCTCTGTGACAGAACCCAATTCAGCCGCCGCCTCGGCACGCGGCCTAACCAAGATCTTCGGTGAGGGCGAGACGGCCGTCACCGCCCTCGACAACGTAGACGTCACCTTCGAGGCAGGCCGATTCACCGCAATCATGGGGCCATCCGGATCAGGAAAATCAACCCTCCTCCACTGCATGGCCGGACTCGACAGAGTCACTGAGGGGCAGGTCTTCATCGGCGACGTAGACCTCACAGATCTGGCCGACAAACGGCTGACACACCTCCGGCGCGACAAAGTGGGCTTCGTATTCCAGGCGTTCAACCTGGTGCCGACGTTGAACGCTCGTGAAAACATCACCCTCCCGATGGACATCGCCGGCCGTAAGCCGGACGCCGATTGGCTGGCCCACGTAATCGACATCCTCTCTCTCAGCGATCGCCTGTCTCACAAACCGTCAGAACTGTCCGGGGGCCAGCAGCAACGCGTCGCGGCTGCCAGGGCGCTTGCCAGTCGCCCGGAAATCATCTTCGCCGATGAACCCTCCGGCAACCTCGATTCGAAATCCGGAACCCAACTGCTCCAGTTCATGGAACAAGCCGTGGAGGATTACGGACAGACGATCGTGATGGTCACGCACGACCCGCTGGCCGCGGCCCACTCAGACCGCGTTGTCTTCCTCGAGGACGGCCATATTGCCGGCGACATGCTCGACCCGACCGCCGAGCGGATTCTGGATCGCATCAAGACGCTGGAAGGCTGAGCATGCTTCGGGCGGCTTTCAAGAACATCTGGGCTCACAAGATCAGATCAGGGCTTCTTTCGCTGGCAATCCTGGCCGGAGTCAGCTTCGTTGTCGCCGCCTTCGTGTTCACAGACACAATCGGCGAGGCATTCGACGATCTCTTCTCCGAGGCATTCGCGGCCACCGATATCCAGGTGCGGCGGGAAGTGGACCCCGATCTGAGCTTCGGGCTGCCCGAGCGGATGCCGGAGGACCTCATCGAACAAGTGAAGAACATCCCCGGCGTCGAAGGCGCCTGGGGAACCGTGTTGTCGCCGTACGGTCAGATCCTAGACGCACAGGGCGATCTCCTTCCGACCGCCGGACCTCCTACTTTCGTGACGTCGTGGTCGGGAGGCCCTTCGCAGTTCACGATTCGCGACGGCCGGCCTCCGGTGGGGGCGTCGGAGCTGATGCTCGACGTCGGCACGATCGAACGTGCCGGCTTCGCAGTTGGAGACACGGTTGAGATGCTCATAGGCGGACCAAAGCTGAGTTTCACGCTCGTAGGAAGCCTCGGGTTCGGCGAAGCCGACAATCTGCTGGGGACTAGCTGGGCCTTGTTCGACCTCGAGACCGCTCAGCAGCTTCTCGACGCCACGGGCCAGGTCGATGCGATCGAGATAACAATCGAGCCGGCCGGTGACCTGGATACCGTCATCGAGGCCGTTGACGCGGTTCTGCCGTCGGGGATCGAAGCTGTGAGCTCCCAGAGTGTCGCCGAGGAGCAGACGTCGCAGGTCAAAGAGGGCCTGGGATTCCTGAACACCCTTCTGCTCGCTTTCGCCGGCATCTCCCTTTTCGTAGGTGTATTCGTCATCTACAACGCCTTCAGGATCGTTGTCGCCCAGCGCACCCGGGAGCTGGGCCTCCTGCGTGCGATCGGCGCGACCCGTGGCCAGGTGACTTCATCGGTGCTATTCGAATCCGCAGTCACCGGACTCATAGCCTCTCTGTTCGGTGTCGGGGCCGGGGTGTTGTTGGCGATGGTGATGCAGGTCCTGATCGAAGTGGCGTTCGGGGGCGACCTGCCTTCAGGCGGCCTTCAGCTGCAGGTGCGTACCGTCGTCGTGGCTCTGGTCACCGGGCTCACAGTCACCATGATCTCCGCCCTCTTGCCGGCAATCCGGGCGTCGCGCATCTCCCCCATGGCCGCGCTGCGCGACGTGCCGACCGTCGGCACGAGAAAGTCCTGGCGCAATCGAGTGATCGGAGGGACGCCCATCGCCCTGCTGGGTACGGCCGCAATTGCAGGCGGGCTGACCGGGCTGGACGTTGCCGATCTGTCTCCGGCGCTTCTGGTGGGAATCGGAGCCGGCCTCGTGTTCATAGGCACCTACGTTCTGAGCCCGCTGGTGGCAAGACCGGTTGCTCGCCTGATCGGGGTCCCGATGCGCGCTCTGTCGAACGCCACCGGAAATCTCGCCCAGCGTAATGCTGCAAGAAGTCCGCGTAGGACCGCGGCCACAGCCGGAGCACTGATGATCGGCCTCGCACTCGTGGCGACTGTTTCAATCCTCGCCGCTTCGACGCGGGACACCGCGACCAGCGCTATCGAGGAGGCCTTCACCGCCGACCTGCTGCTACAACCGCCCGGCTTTGGTTTCATCGGTTTCAGCTCGGAAGCCATATCCGCGGTGGCGACCCTCGACGGCGTCGATCTGATCACCGGAGTGCAAGCAGGACCGGCGAAAGTGCTTGGTTCGACGACCCTCATAGCTGGTGTGGATCCCACCGTGGTAGGCGAGTTCCTCAGCGTCGAAACAGTCGATGGATCATTCGAGGGCCTCGGCGGCAATCTGATAGCCACGACCCAATCTGTCGCTGATGACAAGGGTCTGGAGCTGGGCGACCCGATCGACGTCGGCTTCGCACGGACGGGAGCACAAGAGTTCGAACTGGCGGCCATCATCGACATTGCCAGCGCCACCGATGTGTCGTGGTTCATGGCCACCACCACTTTCTCCGCCAACTACATCGAAGACACGATCACACAGGCCTACGTCCGGCTGGCAGAAGGGGTATCGATCGAGAGTGGCAGGACGGCAATCGAGGCCGCCCTCGAGCCGTTCCCAGGCATTCAGGTGATCGATCAAGAGGAGTTGCGCGACCAGATTTCCTCTCAGATCAACCAGGTCGTGTACCTGATCTTTGGGCTGCTGGCGATGTCGGTCTTCATCGCCCTGCTCGGCATTCTCCTGACTCTGTTGCTGTCGGTCTATGAACGCACACATGAGATCGGCCTTCTCCGAGCTATCGGCATGAGCAGACCACAAGTGAGGAACATGATCGGATTGGAGTCGGTCATCATCGCGATCTTCGGCGCATTGCTCGGTGCCGGACTCGGCATGGCTTTCGGGTGGGCGCTGGTGGCGGCACTAGCTGATCAGGGACTCGAGCTCAGCATCCCGTGGGGATGGCTCGCCACCGGCATCGTCGGTGCGGCGGTGGCCGGCATCCTGGCGGCCGCCTGGCCGGCGTTCCGGGCCTCGAACCTGGATGTGCTCGAGGCGATTTCGTACGAGTAACCGATCGTTGCAGAGGTTCTAGGTTTTGGTTTTGGGTTGTAGACCTACCGATACCTCGGCGTGCTCGCTGCAGCCGGTTGCCGTGACTCGGCCAAAGATCTCCGTCAAAGTCATGTTGAGTCTTGCGTATGGTAAAATCATTGAACGTTCAAGTAAAAGGAGAACCTGATGAGCACTCGCACCATTGACACCCGGACCGTACCGGCCACCGGAACCTGGGTCATCGATCCCTCACATAGCACCATCTCCGCCGTCGCCCGCCATCTCGTCGTTTCGAAGGTTCGGGGAACATTCGGGGACTTTGCCGGCACCATCATCGTTACGGAGGATCCGGCTGAATCCGTGGTCGAATTCACCATCCAAAGCGCCAGCATCACCACCAATGCGGAGGATCGCGACACCCACCTGCGGTCCCCCGACTTCCTCGACACCGAGAACTACCCGCAACTCACCTTTGTCGGCACCTCAGTAACGCCACAGGACGGACATTGGAATCTCGCCGGCGATCTGACCATGCGGGGTGTCACCCATCCGATCGAGATCGACTTCGACTTCCTCGGTGTGTTCGCCGACCCATGGGGAAACCAGAAGGCCGCCTTCACCGGTTCAGCCACGCTCGTGCGCGAACAGTGGGGCGTCAACTGGAACGCTCCACTCGAGGCCGGTGGCCTACTCGTTTCGAAGAAGCTCGAAATCGAACTCGAGATCCAGGCCGCGCTTCAGTCCTAGACCGGCCCACGGAGATATCAAGGAGCGCCCGGGCAACCGGGCGCTCCTTGATGTAGGTTTTCCGATCGAGCGACTCAAGGGGACCACAATGACCGTCACGCTTGCCATCGGAACCTCCAAGGGGGCGTTCTTTCTTCGCTCCGACGACCGCCACCACTGGGACATTGGGGAACCCGCCTTTCCGGGCTGGAAAGTCACAGCCTTCAATCGCACACCGAACGGTGAGTACCTACTGGCAACTGCCAGCAACTGGTTCGGGGCGGCCCTGCATCGAAGTGCAGATCTCAACGAGTGGGAACAAGTCGTGGCCGGGCCGGGCTGGCCGGAGGGCTCGGAAAGGCCACTCACCCAGATCTGGACTCTGACCTCGGTTGGTCGGCGGACCTAGGCGGGAGTGGACGAAGCTGGACTGTTCGCCAGCGACGACGACGGTGCGACCTGGCATCCGATCGAGCCATTGAACGAACATGCGACCCGCTCGAGTTGGGAACCGGGGCTCGGCGGACTGTGCGCTCATCACATCCTTGCCCATCCGGGCGACCCGCAGCGATTGTGGGTGGGGATCTCTGCCGTCGGCGTGTTCCGGACCGACGATGGCGGCGAAACCTGGCAGCCGAAGAATTCCGGTGTAACCGGTCCAAGCGATGAGGCAAGCGGTAGTGGCTGGTGTGTTCACGGCCTCACACTCGATCCCGAGCATCCCGATCGTCTCTGGCGCCAGGAACACACCGGCGTCTACTGCTCAATCGACGCGGGCGACTCGTGGCAGCGGATTGAGACCGGGCTACCTGCATCGTTCGGCTTCCCGATGGTGAGCGATCATCGATCCGGACGGTTGTTCGTCGCACCTCTGCGGAGCGACGAGTTCCGTCTGCCGGTCGATGGCCGCCTCCGGATCTTTCGCTCGGACAATCAGGGAGACACCTGGGTGGAGTCGGGCACCGGCCTCCCCGACCAGACCTACACCACCGTCTTGCGCGGCGCCATGGTCGCCGACCAGCTCAATCCGGGCGGCGTCTACTTCGGCACAACCGGTGGCGCCGTGTACGGAAGCGCCGACAACGGCCAAACTTGGGATCGGTTCTACGGCGGCCGGTTGAAGTTGATGACCCAGCACCCGGCAACGGAGTCCAGGGACGCCATTCAACTGATGTACACCGCCGGCCGGCGCGATAGAGCAGGGGTGAACGAAGCCGAGGTTGTCGCGGTGAGAACTGAAGTGGAACGTCTCGCCGGCGCGGGAGCAACCAGTATCGGCGTTGTAACCCCGTTCCGGGCCCAAGCCGACGCGCTCGAGCAAATGCTGCTCGATGTCTTCGAGCCGGAAGATACCGAGCGGCTCGGACTGCGCGTGGGTACGGTGCATGCATTCCAGGGGAATGAACGGGATTTCG
This sequence comes from Acidimicrobiia bacterium, assembly GCA_029210695.1. NCBI lineage: Bacteria > Bacillati > Actinomycetota > Acidimicrobiia > Acidimicrobiia bacterium. The sequence goes on along the minus strand of JARGFH010000003.1, from coordinate 101,012 downwards.
TGGTTGCGTCACTGGCTATGACCGACGACGAACTCGGCACCGGACTTCGATTCGTCGAGAACCCGAACTTGTTCAATGTGATGGTCACGCGAGCGAGATCCGGGATGACCGTTGTTCATTCGTTCGCGGCCGATGCTCTGCCGGCCGGCCTACTCAAGGACTACTTCAGGCACGGTGACCATCCTCCGCGTCCGTCAGAATCGACTGCTCGGCCGGACGGCTGGGCCGGAGAGATATTCGACGAGCTTCGTCGTTTCCGTGTCGAAGCAGTCGCCGACTACCCGGTGGCCGGTTGGACCGTTGACCTGGCCGTGGGCCGGGGCAGGGGGGCCTTTGGCGTGGTGTGCAGGGTTCATCCCGACGGCCCTGACGCGCACATCGAGCGGCATATGGCGCTGCGCAGGGCCGGCTGGACCATCACCGACGCTCATCAGAGCCGCTGGCTCAGCCGTCCAGACGCGATTGCAGAAGAACTGGCCAAACGGGCGCTGGACTGATCTCACCCTGGCTCGTTGCCGGCCGCGAGATCTCTCCGGCCATCCCACCCGCTCCGAGGTGGATTGGCACCACCAGCCCACCGGAGAGCGCGATCAGCGCGCGCTCCCCGACTACCCGACCGACGAACGGACTCGTCCGCGAACCTTGGTAGCCTCCTCGTTCGTGGACGATGAACGCGTATACCCAACCTGGCTTCATTCGGACCGGTTCGTCCCGCGCCGGTTCATGCAGCCGGTCATTCGATTCACGGAGACGGAAGCTGCCTCCGGGATCATCCTTCTCATCGCGGCGGCCGTCGCTTTGATCTGGGCAAATGCTCCATTCGGTGAGACGTACGCCACGTTTTGGGAAGAAACGCACCTCACCTTCCAGATCGGGGAGTGGTTCCATTTCGACGAGAGCCTCCAGCACTTCGTCAACGACGGACTCATGGTGCTGTTCTTCTTCGTCGTTGGACTCGAGATCAAACGCGAACTGGTCGTCGGCGAGTTGCGGGACCCGAAGGCGGCCGCCCTGCCGGCGATCGCCGCACTCGGAGGAATGGTCGTACCGGCGCTGATCTACATCGGCTTCGTGTGGGGCACAGGCGGCGAAGCGATGAACGGCTGGGGTATCCCGATGGCCACCGACATCGCCTTTTCAGTTGGTGTGGTGGCGCTGCTCGGTTCGCGAGTACCGACCGGAGCCAAGCTCTTCTTGCTGGCCCTGGCGATTGCAGACGACATAGGCGCCATCACGGTCATTGCGGTCTTCTATACCGACGACATGAACCTCGGATGGTTGGGGGCGGCCATCGGAACGCTCGTCGTCATCGAGGCTTCAAAGCGCTCGGGCGTCAGGAGCATGGTGTTCTACATACCGGCCGGAGTCGTTGCCTGGTTCTGCCTCCTCGAGTCCGGGGTGCACGCCACCCTGGCCGGCGTCGCGCTCGGTCTCATGACCCCGGCGCGTCCACTGTTCTCGAGCGATGAGTTCGACAACAAATCCCGCCGTATCCTCGATGTGTACCCGGCTCGAGCCACCACTCAGGCCGCCAGGGAGCACGTCGACTACGAGGCCGGCCAAATCATCTCTGTTGCACACGAGTCGATGGCACCACTCACGCGACTCGAGCACAAGTTGCTGCCGTGGAGTTCGTTTGTTGTCGTTCCGATCTTCGCTCTGGCCAATGCAGGCGTTCGATTCGCCGGGGTCGACCTCGTCGATGCCATCACCCATCCCGTTGCTCTCGGAGTAGGTTTCGGACTCCTCTTCGGCAAGATGTTCGGGATCACGCTGTTTACCTTCGCAGCGGTGAAGTTCAATATCGGAAAGCTTCCGGCCGGCACGACGAGAGCACACGTTTGGGGTCTCGCCCTTCTCGCCGGAATCGGATTCACGGTCGCTCTGTTCGTGGCGAGCCTGGCATTCGACGACCCGACACTGACCGATCGAGCCAAGACGGGGATCTTCCTGGGTTCGCTCCTGGCAGGCATTGCCGGCTACTGGCTGCTCCGTCGGATGAAACCATCCACCGGGATCGACAACGCGGTCGAAGATCCTGCCACCATCCGCCTCTAGCTGTCGCTACCGTTGAGGTATGGAACCCGCGCCGATCATCGTCTGCGTTGAGTGCGGAGGTCGCGCCCATCTCATCAGCTTCGCCCCGCCCGACCGGGAATACGAACCCGGCGATCAGTTGATTTACCGGTGTGAGGACTGCATGGACCGGTTCGATATCGTTCACGATGACATCGAAGGACCGGAAGACCTCTAGCGATCAACGACCCCTGCGTCTGAGCTCGATCGCCGGACAGCGGTCCATCACGACATCAAGTCCCGAATCCGTTGCCCGGACGGCCGCCTCTTCGTCGATCACGTCGAGCTGCATCCAGACGGCCCTAGCACCGATAGTGATTGCCTCATCAACGTGGGCGCCGGCCAGTTCAGACCTACGGAAGATGTCCACCACATCTACCTCGAAGGGAATCGATTCGAGATCGGGATAGCTCTTTTCACCGAGGATCTCATCTTCCAAAGGATTGACCGGAACGACCGTCATCCCGATGGACTGCAGCCGCACAGCCACCCGGTAGGAAGCGCGATCAGGATTGGCTGACAGCCCGACAACGGCCCAGGTCTTCGTATCGGTGAGCAGACGATCGATGGTCTTGGAGTCGTTCATGCGAGAAGAAGGTAGTCGCGAGACGCGAGCCGCGAGTCGCCGTTTGCAGCTATCGGGTGGAATCCGGGCATAATCGCGGGCTCGTTATTGTTGACCATCCTCGAAACCATCAAGGAAACCCGCATGATCTTCAAACGTCGGCAAAAGGCCGTACAAGCCAACTCCCTCGCGCAAATCGACGAGATGGTCGCGTCCGGCAAACCAGTGCTGATCGACTTCTTTCAATTCGGTTGCCCTCCCTGCAAAGTGATGGACGGCATTGTCGACGAAATCGCCGACGAGTTCGGCTCGAACGCCCACGTAGTCAAGGCCAACGTGGCAAACGTGCCGGACGCAGCCCAGCACTTCAAGATCCGATCGACCCCCACCTTCGTGCTCGTTTCAACTTCTGAGCGTCAGAAGAAGAAGAGCAAGCCGAACGGCAACCGGGTCGTCGCAACCCAGCGGTGGCGAGCGTCGGGTCTCGTGAAAAAGGATCAGCTGCGGCGGGTACTCGAACGCGAGGGCGCCGAGCCGATCGAGGCGTAGGGAGACGAGGGCGCCGGGCCACCCAAGGGGCCCATACGACTGAGCGGCCTGGCATCTTCGGCACTCCGCTGGGGCAATAGAAACGTAACCCGCTCCTACTTCTGCTCAGGCAGAGGCACCCGAATAGTGGCGCACCCCGTACTGCCATGCGGCCCGGGTGACCAGGAGCATGACTCCCGTCACGGTCACCGTCAGGGCCAGCGTTCCCCCGGTGAGCCGCGAGGTTAGGCCCTCGGCGGGGACCGTGATGGCAAAGGCCAGGGGAACGACGAACGTGAGGGTCAATCGGAGCCAGCCGGGGTAGATGGTGACCGGCCAGCGGCCCGCCTGGAACAGACCATTCAGCAGTTGAGCCGTGTCGTCAACACGAATCCACTTGAAGGCAGCCGAAGCCAGGATCATCCACATGCAGTAGAGGATGATCACCCCGCAGAACACGGCTACGAGGAATCCCAACACCTCGAACCAGGAGGTCGTTTCGACGATCCCGCTCACCGCCCAAACGATCACTACCGCGCCGACCACGACATCCACCAGTTGCCAGAACCGCAGGTTGCGGATGCTCACCATCAGCTGTGAGTCGACCGGTCGCGCCAGCACGTAGTCGAACTCGCCCTCGCCGATCGTGTAGATGAACTGAAACACATTCGGCTCGATGAACGTCCGCACGATCCCGGACAGCAGGATGTGAATGCCCATGACGGCCAGCAGTTCATGTCGACTCCAGCCGGCCAGGTTGTCGATGTGGGCGAAAACGAGGTAGATCGCCACCAGTCCCGTTGCCAAACGGATGGCCGAATCGACCAACTGGAGGAAGAAGTTGACCCGGTACTGGAGTTCATGCATGGCGCCGACCTTCCAGTGCATCGCGGCGAGCCGGAACCCGTTCACGAGCCCACCGCCGTGTAGCGCTTGATTGCGCGCCGCCAGGTCAGGACGATGGCACCTGCCATCAACCCCACCCAGAGGAACTACATGCCGAGGCCGATGAAAACGTCCCGATTGCTCAACTGTCCGATCAACACCTCTATCGGATACTGGAAGGTCCATTGAAACGGGAGCCAACCGGCCAGGCGCTCCACCCATTCGGGCATAACGGCCAGCGGAACCAATCGACCCGACAACAGCAACTCCGCCCCGATCATGATCTCGATCAAAGCCTGGGCCCGCGTCGTCCAGAAGCTGATGAGCCCCAACAGGAACAGCAGTGAGAATCTGATGATGTAGCCGAGCCAGATGGCCACAAAGAACACGAGGCCCTGGAGCAATGTAGGGCTGAGCTCCGGCTTGAAGATGAGCGAAAGGACGGCTGCCACCGGGAACCACAGCAAGATCCAGACGAACTTGAATCCGGCGAAGCCGGCCAGCTGCCGGTGATAGACGGCCACCGGATGCATGAGGTCGTTTGAGATGCGGCCGGACTGGATCCAGTAGTCCCAGGCGCCGGGAGCCAGCGCCAGGTTCATGTTCCTCACCAGCGTCCACACGATGTAGTAGGACGTGAACTCGGCAACGCCGTAGCCGCCGATCGGGCCACCTTGTTCGGCGACGGTTCGCCACACCACGAGGTAGACCACCGGCTCGATGAGAAACCCGGTCAAGCTGAAGAAGGCGGCCCACCGATACTGCATCTGATTGGCGACTGCGAACTTCATCTCCGCCGCATAGACGGAGACCAGCTTCCTCACGACCGGACGTCCTCTTCTTCTTCAGCCGCTTGGGCGTCGCCGATGGCGAACGCATGCTCGATGACGTCCTCGATGGGCGGATCTTCGATCGAGAGGTCGGTCACCGAGTAGTCGGCCAGCAGCCGGGCAGCCACCGAAGCTATCGCCTCCTTCGGTACCTCGAGCGTGGCCTTGAAGGAGTTCTGCTCCAGGACCCTGCCGAGATGGGTGAGCGTCCCCAACTCGCCGGCAACCGCCACCACGATCGTCTTGTGGGCCGTGAACCGATCGGAGAGGCCGGCGAGATCGCCGTCGAACAGGATGCTCCCGCGATGGATGACGATTACGCGTTCGGCGAGGGCGGTGACGTCGGCCATGTAGTGACTGGTGAGCAAGACACTCGCCCCGGTCGCGGCCGCGTACGTGGCGACGAACTCCCGGATCCGCTTCTGCATCGTGATGTCGAGCCCGATGGTCGGCTCGTCGAGGAAGAGCACCTGCGGGTGTGGCAGGAGCGAGGCGAGAATCTCGACCTTCATGCGCTCACCCAGCGAGAGGTTGCGGACGGGCTTGGTGAGGAGGCCGCCAACATCGAGCATCTCGACATAGGCATCCTTCCGTTGCTCGAAATCTCCCCTGTCGACCTCGTAAATGGCGCGACGCAGCTCCAGGGAGTCGGCCACCGGCAGATCCCATTGCAGGCTGTTGCGGTTCCCCATGATCAGCGCCACCCGGCGCAGGAACTCCGCTTGGCGGCGCTCCGGCCTGAACCCGAGCACGTGGGCCATGCCGCCGTCGGGGTACAGCAGGCCGGACAGCATCTTGAGGGTGGTGGTCTTGCCTGCGCCGTTCGGACCAAGGAATCCGACGATTTCACCCGGCTCGAGCGAGAAGCTCACCCCCTTGACCGCTTCAACCATCCGATGCTCGCGCTTGAACAGCGACCGCAAGGAATTCCGCAGCCCGGTCTCCCGCACCGGCACTTTGAACACCTTCTTGAGATCCTGAACGTCGACGGTGGGCATGACCACCAGCCTGGCATAGCCAACCGGGCGATGCGCGCCGTTTTCGGGGCAGGAGACCCTGTGCGTAATTGCCGGACCATGCGATCTGAGACGAGAAGCTCCTCCCGAAACAGCCCGGAGTCCTAATGAACCGGGATCTGTTGGCCGATACGTAGCATGGAACCAGCTACAACCCACCCGTCCCGTCTCGGGGTCGGGAGTTCGAACCTATTGATAGGGAAGGCCGTAATGAGAGCATCAGCCGTACGAGTAGTCGTCTTCGCCTCGATCATTTCCTTGATCCTGGCCGCCTGTGGGGGAAGCAGCGACGAGACGACCGTGGCTACCACGCCCGACACAGACACAACATCGGCTACAGCCGCTGAAACCACGACGACGGCGGCAACAACCGGGGCGGCAGGAACGCTCGGGGATGTCAAGGGAGCCACAGTCCGCATCGTCGCCTCCGGGACGTTCGTCGATCCCGACTACGGAACCCAGCTCAACTCGGCCGGTAGCGGTTCCGGGTTCATCATCGATCCGGCCGGAATCGCCGTCACGAACAACCATGTCGTCACCGGCGCCGCCTTTCTCCAGGTCTACGTTGGGGGCGAGACCGAACCGCGCAACGCCAAGATTTTGGGCGTATCCGAGTGTTCCGATCTGGCCGTGATCGACATCGACGGTGACGGCTACCCCTACCTCGAATGGTTCGACGGCGATGTCACTGCGGGGATGGACATCTACGCAATCGGGTTCCCGCTGGGAACCGAGGAGTACACAGTGCTCGACGGCATCGTCTCCAAGGAGAGAGCCGACGGAGAGTCGTGGTGGTCGTCCGTCGACAACGTGATCGAACACTCGGCCGACATCCTTCCCGGCAACTCTGGTGGACCCGTAGTAACCAAGGATGGCAAGGTTGTGGCGGTCAGCTACGCCAGCGACGCGGATGGTCAGACCTACGCCATCGGCCGGGCCGAAGCGTTCAAGGTGCTCGACACGCTGCGCGGCGGTGCGGATGTCACATCGATCGGCATCAACGGCCAGGCCATTGTCGGCGACGGCTACTCCGGCATCTGGGTAGCTTCAGTCGAGTCTGGTTCACCGGCCCACGAAGCCGGGATCCGTGGTGGCGACGTCGTCACTCTGCTCGAAGGCCTCGTACTCGCCACCGACGGGACCATGGCCGACTACTGCGACATTCTCCGCTCCCACGACTCTGCCGATCCGTTTGCCATCGAGATCTACCGGCCTGATACAGGGGAGTTCCTCGACGGCACACTCAACTCGGGGAATGAACTCGAGGTTGCCTTCTCCTTCAGCACGGAACTCGACGACGAGATCGTCGCAACCGGTGACATCTACACCGAATACGTGGAGATTTCGGACGATTCCTTCTCACTCTACGTCGATGTACCGATCGAGTGGACCGACCAGCAATCCGGGATCTGGAGCCTCGCCGACACCGATGTAGGTGTGCAGGTTCTCGCCTCACCGGACCTCGACGGCTACTTCGGGACGTGGACGACACCCGGAATCTTCTTCGGAGCGTCCACAACCCTCGGTGAAACGTGGACGATGGAGGACTTGCTGGATTACCACGGCTTCCCCGACTCTTGTGTCAGCGGCGGTCGGGATGCATACGACGACGGTTTGTACGCCGGTCTGTGGGAGGTCTGGGATTCCTGCGGTGGAACCGAATCGTCGATCGTCAACGTTGCTGCCCAACCTGCCGACGGGTCCTTCATGGTTCTCGTTCAGATGCAGGTGGTAACCGATGCCGATCTCGATGCTCTCGATCAAGCGCTGGCCACTTTCGTCGCCATCATGGACTTCTAGACCGTACCGAGGAGTCTGGGCACTGGGATGGTGCCGGCCCGAAAGGGCCGGCACCGTTCTGATTGATGGCCTGTGGGAGAAAGTTCCGGGCCCGACCAACCAGCTATCTTGCAGTGCAAGGTAATGACCGCTATACTGCATTACATGGTAGTGAAAAGATGAGCGTCGAACGTAGCTCCCAACTCCTCAAGGGCGTGCTTGACATGTGCCTGCTGGCGATCATCGCCGAGGAGCCGAGCTACGGCTACGAAATGGTCCGCAAACTGCATGAGCGCGGACTGTCGCTGGCGAGCGAAGGCAGCATCTACCCGCTGCTCAGCCGGCTCCAGCGACAGGAGCTCATCGAGGGCTACCTCGTAGCATCGACCGAAGGGCCGAGGCGCAAGTACTACAGGATCCTCCCGGATGGCGATGAACGCCTCGCCACCTGGAAGGCCGAGTGGCAAGAACTGACGGAAGGCGTCAACCGGGTGCTGAATGGAGGTGCACGTGTCGACCGATAGAACAGTGACGGAGATCGTCGCCGACTGCGAACGCTATTGGCTTCAGACGCGTGTGCCACGAAAAACCGCCGACGAGATGCGGACTGAACTGGAACAACACCTTCTGGAGGCGACGAGTGAGGGGAAATCTCCCTCGACGGTCGTGGGGCCGGACATCGCCACATTTGCCGAAGCGTGGGCATCGGAACAACGGGACCGCTCCGGCCAACTGCCCAGCTGGCAGGACGTCAAGAGCGGAAACTCTGAACGACGTCGGAACGCCCGGTATGCCTTGCTGGCATATGTACTGATTGTCGCGGCGATCACGGCGCTTGGGTTTGTAGTTGGAAAAGGAGATGAAGCAATGGACTTCGAGGTATGGCGCTGGGTTTGGACGATCCTCGCCGTTGTGATGCTCATCGGTGAGATGTTCACAGCGGGGTTCTTCCTGCTGCCGTTCGGCATTGGGGCGGGGGCGGCGGCCCTCCTCGCCTGGTTCGAGACCGGCCTGGCCGTGCAGTGGATCACGTTCTTTGCGGTTTCGATCATTTCGCTTCTCTATGTGCGCCGGTTCGTCCACCATCAGGACGACTTCGAGCCCACCCCGGTGGCGAGTAATCGCTTCCTCCATGCCAAAGCGATCGTCCTCGAGACGATCGACCCGCATGCAGGATCCGGCATGGTGAGAATGGAATCGGAGGAGTGGCGAGCAACCAGCGACGGGGAGGTCATCGAAGCCGGATCTGAGGTGCGCGTCGAGCGGATCACCGGATCGCGCTTGGTAGTGGCCAGGGATGAAACGACATGACACCCGCCGACCCACAGGAGGCACCCGTGGTGCTCCATTGACGCCGGGCCGCTCGTCGGTCGAGATGTTTGAAGTACACGAACGCACAGAAAGGAAGTAGCTATGGAGGCATTGATTGGACTTCTGATAGTCCTGGCCGTGATGGCCATCGTGATCGCCGCCACCGGCCTCAAAGTCGTCCGCCCGTTTGAGCAGGGACTCATCGAGTTCCTGGGCAGATATCAGCGGACCGTCGGAGAAGGCCTTCGCTGGGTGATGCCATTCGTGAAGCGCATGACCAAGGTCGACATGCGCGAACGGGTCATCGACGTACCTCCCCAAGAGGTCATCACGAAAGACAACGTGGTGGTCACCGTCGATGCGGTCATCTACTACGAGGCGACTGATCCGGTGAAGCTGACGTACAACGTACAGAACTTCGCCCAGGCGGTCATCAAACTCGCCCAAACGAACCTCCGTAACGTCATCGGTGATCTCCAACTCGACGAGGCTTTGACCTCCCGCGAGTTGATCAACACAACACTGCGCTCGATCCTCGACGTCGCCACCGACAAGTGGGGAACCCGCGTGGTCCGTGTCGAGATCCAACGCATCGAGCCTCCACCCGATGTCACCGACGCCATGCACCGTCAGATGAAGGCGGAGCGCGACCGTCGCGCGGTGGTTACAGAGGCCGAGGGTCAGAAGCGGTCGGCCATCCTCAAAGCGGAGGGTGTCAAGGAAGCGCAGATCTTGCGAGCCGAAGGTGAAGCAGAGGCCATCAAGCGAGTGGCCGATGCCGACAAGTACCAGAAGCTCACGGTTGCCGAAGGTGAAGGACAGGCCATCGAGCGAGTGTTCGGTGCGATCCACCATGGCGACCCGACTCCCGACTTGATCGCCATCCGCTATCTGGAAGCGCTACAAGGTATCGCCGACGGGCAGGCCACGAAGATCTTCCTGCCGCTGGATACCTCAGGCATCCTCGGGAGCATCGGAGCGATCCGGGACCTCTTCGTCGATGTGGAGCCGGCCGGCGTCGCCAAAGCAGGCCGGGTAACGGCGAGCTCTCCTGTCTTCGAGGCGGGCGAGGAAGCGCCACCACCGGAGCCCATGGGATGACGGCTCTGTAGAAGCAACGCAAGAACTAGTCGGCCGGTGGTTTCGACCACCGGCCGACTCGCGTCATCGATCCGGGATCAGGGACTCGGCCACCTCGAGCGCTTCGTCGGCTGAGGTGGGCGGATATAGGATGAGGGTGTACAGGTCACAGCGGTCTTCGCTCTCAAACCAGGCCACCGCCCAGATATCACCCGGCAGCGGACCGAGCGCGGCATCCTCTCGCACCACCTCGATACGCGCCGTGGGACCGGCCCAGGCTACGGGCGGAAGTGATCCGCGCACCAGCGCCATGACGGGTGCAGAGTCGGCGTCTACCCACAGCTTCAACGAAGTCCCGGGAATCGCGGTAAGCGGATCGTTGCCCAGGTCCTTCGGGGAGGTCTCCGCTCCGGCCACCCGCCCCGGAACGACCAGCGCCCGGTAGGGAACGTCGTCGCAAGATTCGAGCGTCGGGAGGCTCGTGGTCGAGACCGCAGGCGTCGTAGAGGTCGTCGTCGTGTCGGCGGTGAGCGCGACGGTGGTCGAGGCGGCCTCGCCGGAACAGGCGGCAAGGAGAAACACAACAGCGAGAAAGGAGCGAGCCACGCCAAGACCCTACACCCCCCGTTCTGGCGTCAGGAACCGGCCAGAATTGCGCGCTTTCTGACGCCAGAACGGTGGATGGCTGCCGCCAGGGCAGCTTCTAGCTCGGATAGCACTACTTCGGGGCGATTGATGAGATCCCACCACGTGTACCGAAACGTCCTCCATCCGAGGAGTTCTGTGCGGTTCTGAACTCGACGATCTTTGCGAAACGTGGGTCGGTCCATATGGAACGCCTCCGAGTCCAACTCGACTCGGATTCGATGGGCAGGGAATGCGAAGTCGGCCCGGCACACAAAACCCCAGTGGGTATCCTCGATGACGTACTGGGGAACGGGCTGAGGGAGCCGGACTCCCCAGATTCGACGAAAGAGGTCCTCGAGTTCGCTCTCGGTGAGACCGTCCCAATGCAATCGCTGCTCAATCAGGGGTCGGATGATCCCGACGCCTGCTCGACCCCTACGGCCAACCCTGCCGACGAATGCCTCTACGTCGGCCAGGGTCAAGGCCTGCTGCCGGATACCCCTCTCGAGTGCCTTTTCAACCAACCAGGGAGCGGAAGCACCCAGGTCGACGACCGTCCGAGCTGCCGTGGTCGTAGGTATGCCCTCGACGATCACCCGGTCTTCGGGGAGCAGATCCTTCGACTCATGAATTCGAAACGGCGGCTGCTGCGACCGACGCCAGCGAGGCATGACGATCTCAACCTGGTCGAGCGGACGGTCGAGCAACCCGTGGAGAGTGGCGGCGGTGGCGTGTGAGGCGAGCGCAGTTGGGCCGCCGGTGAGTGTGGCGCTCATGACCTCTTGATGCCACGAGGGTTCAACAACCGGAAATCGAAAGGTCCGAAACGCAATCCTCTCGAGCTTGCCGGACCTGACATGGCGCTCCACCGTCCTCGGGCCTACGCCGGCCGATCGAAGTTGATCAAGACTGATCAACCCGTATTGAGCACGTGCAGTTTCGATGGCAGATAAGAGCCCGGTCACATTGCCCAATATGCGGCACCCTTCCCCCGAAGTGAAGTAGGTCGCAACAAACCCCCGTTCTGGCGTCAGGAACCCGCCAGAATTGCGCGCTTTCTGACGCCAGAACGTAAGGTTGGGGGATGGATCGCAAGGCAGCCGCACAAGAGAAGTTCACCGCTGTCGAGGGCGAACTCCAGCAAATCAGCCGGTGGATGTATGACAACCCGGAAATTGCGTTTGAGGAATTCGATACCTCGGCCCGACTCTCGACGTTTCTCGAGGAGCACGGCTTCGCCGTCGAGTACCCGGCGTATGGACTCGATACGGCCTTTGTGGCACGGGTCGGGGACTCGGGGCCGGAAGTTGTGATCTGCGCGGAGTACGACGCTCTGCCCGGCGTCGGCCATGCCTGTGGTCACAACATCATCGCCACGTCGGCGCTGGGAGCGGGAGTCGCGCTCGCCGGCCTGGCCGACGAGCTCGGCATCCGGGTGACGGTGCTCGGCACACCCGCCGAAGAGATGAGGGGCGGCAAGGTCGACCTCATCGAGGCCGGCGCATTCGAGGGCACCGCCGCTTCGATGATGATCCACCCCTCCCCCGACGATGTGCTCGACCCCGACGTCCTCGCAGTTCGGCACATCGACGTGACTTTCCACGGGCGGGACTCGCACGCCGCCTTCGCTCCACAACTCGGTATCAACGCCCTCGACGCATTCGTGCAGGCTTACGTGAACGTCTCGACACTTCGACAAGCGTTCTACCCGACCGACAAGGTCCATTGCATCGTCACACACGGCGGAGACGCTCCCAACATCATCCCTTCGATGACGAAGTCATCGTGGTACGTCCGGGCCGGAACCAAAGCCAGAATGGTCGAACTGTACGACAAGGTGATCGCCTGCTTGGACGGCGCGGCCACTGGATGTACCTACGAGGTCGAGGAGATCGGCCACCCCTACGAAGACCTGGTCAACAACCCCGTCCTCGTTGACCGGTTCAACGCCAATATCTCTGCCCTCGGGCGGACCATGCTGCGTGCAAGCGACTTCGACCCAGGGGCAGCCGGTTCCACAGACATGGGCAACGTTTCCCACGTCGTTCCCTCGATTCACCCGTTCCTCGGCATCAACGCCGGCGGCCACGTGAACCATCAACCGGAGTTCGCCGCCCATACGGTGACACCAGACGGCGAGCGAGCAATCAGAGACGGCGCTCTCGCCATGGCGTGGACGGTGATCGACCTGGCGGAGCGCGACCTATGGGGTCAGCTGCGATGACGTTCAGAGGTTCGAGTCGGGCTTCATGTCGGGAACGTCATCGTCGAACCAACCGGACTGGTCGGCGACATCGTCTCAACCAACCATTCTGGCGTCAGAAATCAGCCAGAAATGCGCGCTTTCTAACGCCAGAAAGGTCTTAGGGCTAGAGGATCTGGCTGAGGAACAGCTTCGTGCGGTCGTGTTGGGGGTTCGTGAAGAAGTGCTCCGGTGTGCCGGCCTCGACGATGTTGCCGTAGTCGAAGAACAGCACCCGGTCGGCCACCTCTTTGGCGAACCCCATCTCATGGGTGACCACGAGCATCGTCATGCCCGACCTGGCCAGCTCCTTCATAACGTCCAGGACCTCTTTGATCATCTCGGGGTCGAGCGCGGAAGTCGGCTCGTCGAAGAGCATGATGCGAGGCTCCATCGCCAGGGATCGTGCAATGGCGACACGCTGTTGCTGACCACCGGATAGCTGGCCGGGGAACTTGTCGGCTTGCTCGGGGATTCCAACCCTCTCCAGCAGCGCCATCGCCGTCTCCTCAGCGTCCGCCCTCGTGTGCTTCCGCACCCAGATCGGCGCCAGGGTGATGTTCTGCATCACGGTCAGGTGAGGGAACAGATTGAACTGCTGAAACACCATGCCGACTTCAGAGCGGATCTTCTCGATATTGCGGAGATCGTTCGTCAGTTCGACGCCGTCGACGACGATACGGCCTTCCTGGTGCACTTCGAGGCGATTGATGCAGCGGATGAACGTCGACTTGCCCGATCCGGAAGGGCCGATGATCACAACGACTTCGCCCTCTTTGACGTTCGTCGTCACGCCTTTGAGCGCCTGGAAGTCGCCAAACCATTTCTTGACGCCGTCGCTGATGATGATGTCTTTGTCGCCTGGCACTGTTACCTCCGTTTACCGCTCGCCGACGCCGAGCTTCCGCTCCAACCTCAAGCTGGCGCGACTGACATTGAATGTGAAGATCCAGTAGATGACCATCGCAAACAGGAGGCTCTCCTGGAGGCTGCCCAGCGAGGCAGGCTGGTTGGGCACGATGTCGCGGGCGACCCGCAAGAAGTCTGCGAGACCGATGATCGCCACAAGCGATGTGTCCTTGAACAGGGAAATGACCTGCCCGACGATGGCCGGGATCACCGACCGCAACGCCTGCGGAAGCGTGATGAACACGGTCATCTGGACGGTGGAGAGACCCATCGCCTTGGCTGCCTCGTACTGACCCTTCGGAATCGACTGGAGACCACCGCGCACGTTCTCAGCCAGGTACGCGGCGGAGAACAGGGCGATCGCCACGATTGCTTTCACGATGTTGTCGAGTTCGACCTCGCGGGGTAGGAATCTGTTGATCACCAGGTTGCCGAAGAAAAGCACCGTGATCAGCGGAACCCCGCGCACGGTTTCGATGTACCCGGTGCTGAGAAGCCGGAAAATGGGCATCGATGAGGTACGGCCGAGCGCCAGCATGATTCCGATCGGGAACGAGATGACCAGGCCGGAAACGGCGAGCAGGAAGGTCAGGTTGAGGCCGCCGATGAACTCCCCCTGGAGGCCCACGAGGCCGGTTTCCGCTTGCATCATGACCATGAAGTAGGCCGTGATCAGCACCGTGACCGACCAGGCGATGACGATGTTCTTCTGCGCCTTCCCGGTTCCACCGAACGTCGGAGCCGCCAGGGCAAACGTGGCCAGAGCCAGCAGCAGGAACCTAACCAACATCGGCATCGAGACCAGCCAGCAACCGAGAGCCGCGATTACCACAACGCCGGCCGCCAGGCGCCCGCCCTCGCCGGCATTCCCGGAGCTCATCCACCACAGCAAGCCCCCACCAAGCACGATGAACGCAACGGCGGAGGGCAGGAAGACCGACATCACCGGCACGTCGGCGGTCACCGGTGCCCGCTGAACGACCAGGTAAACCACAGGAAGAGACAACAACCACAGGCCGACCAGGACGCCGCGGGCCAAGCCTTCTGAAACAACGCGGACGACCACCCCGCCCAGGAGGTACGACACGACCAGCAGCACACCTTGAATGGTCAAGCTGGTTTTGGTGCCGGTCTCGATCGGGAGTATCCAGACAATGACGCCGATGATCAGCAGGATGCCGAGGAGAACGGAGCGGATGTGGATCGTTTCTTCTTTGAACCGCTCACCGGCCATCATCCGAACCGCCTGGCCCGCCAAAAAGAGAACGGCGCCAACCGCAGCGGCGCCGACCCGAATGCCGGACGGTGCATCGGCCAGGATGGCGACCACCAGGCCGGTGATGCCGATGGAAGTCAGCGTCCTACCGAATTGACGCGGGGCGGTTTTCCCGCCCACTTTCCAGACGGCCAGACTCAATCCCGCCAGCACCAGGACGATCCCCAGCGAGACCCAGGTCCTGGTCATTTCGGCGACGGGATAGGCCTCTGTCCAGTACAGCTTCATGTTGCGAGGAATGACGTTCCACAGCCGCTCCTCGGCAAACACGTAGCTCAAGAGGCCTCTCACGAACACCACGATCAGCGCCAGCATCAACAAAGAGAGGACCGAGTTGAAGAACGTCGAGAAGAGGTTCTCCCTGGCCCAGCGGATCGCACCGGCCGACGGTTTGTCAGGTGCAACCTCGGACTCGCTGATCTCGTTGACAAATGGTTCGGTCATCAGCGCTCCACGAGTGCGACTCGGCGGTTGTACCAGTTGACGATGGCTGAAAGCATCAGACTGACCAGCAGGTAGAACCCCATCCAGATCAGGATGACTTGAATCGTGGCGCCCGTCTGGTTGAAGAGCGTCTGCCCGACGGCCACGACCTCGGCGTATCCCACTGCGATCCCGAGCGACGTGTTCTTGGCCAGGTTGAGGTACTGATTTCCCATCGGCGGGAGGATGATCCGGAAGGCCTGAGGCAGAACGATCATCCGCAGCAACTGGCTGCGCTTGAGGCCCAACGCCAGTCCGGCCTCAGTTTGCCCCTTGGCGACGGCCAGAATGCCGCCGCGCACGATCTCGGCGATGAACGCAGCCGTGTACAACGTGACGCCCACCCACACACCGAAGAAGTAGCCGCTCATCGTCATGCCGGTGGCTCCGAAACTGGCGAATCGCCCGGGAGCTTCCACCGTCGGACGCCCGAACTCGAGCACGGTGCCTGTGCGCAAGAAATCGAATTTGCCATCCCAAAATCCGAAGAGGCGTTCGAGTCCGAGATTGATCCCCTCGGTGATCCCGGGCACCAAGAAGAAAACGATGGCGGCAACGACACCCATCGCCCCGGCCAGGCCGATCCGGAAGATGTCATCATCGGTCAACCGGGCAAGACCAGCCGGGCTGCGCAGCGAGTCGAGGAACCGTTTGATCCACCGGGCCGCCAGGCCGACGACGGCAACGGCCAGGACGAACTGCATGAGCACCAGCGGAACGCTCCCGAACAGCCAGGACAAGCCACCAAAGACCCACCCGAGAGCGCCGGCAATGGGGTGCGCGAACCAACCGACGACGGCAAAGAGCATGAAAGCGGCGAGCGAGTACCCAACGGCGTGGGCTTCATGTCCTGTCTCTTCAAGGACCCTGATCCGCCACCGGAAGGCGAACCGGGCGGCGATTGCACCGGCTAGAACGAATACGAACCACTGCCAAAACGCTTCGCGAGGAAAGAACCACGGGATGGACAGACCCTTGTTCGTGGCGTACAGCCACCCCTCGATCGGCCCCGAGCCTTCGGATTCCAAGCTTGGAAGCGAGCCAAAGACTGCAAACCAGAACACAATCTGGAGCAACAGCGGAACGTTGCGAATGGTCTCGACATATACGGTGGAGGCCTTGTTGACCAACCAGTTCGAAGAGAGCCTGGCGATGCCGACGATCACTCCAAGGATCGTGGCGGCTACAACGCCCGAGGCGGTGACCCGCAACATGTTGACGACGCCGACGAGTATCGCCTCGAGGCCGGACGAGGGCAGTGTGGCGAAGCCCTCAGAGAGCTGAATGCCCGGCGCGTCACTCAGGAACCGCCAGGAGAAGGTGAGACCTTGCGCCTCGAGATTGGCTGCGGCGCTGCGGACGGCGACGACACCCACGAAGATCAGTCCTAGCAGGACCGCAATCTGAGCTGCCCACTTCAGAACAGTGGCGTCCCGCCAGAGCGGGGGCCGCTCGTGTGCTGCCTTCGGTTCGACGGTCTGCGTCACAAAGCCCCTCCGCGAGCCGATGTGGTGAGGGGGCGCCTGCGCGCCCCCTCACTGTGTCTTCCTCTTCGGTTACCTAGCAGGCGGTGCGTAGATCAGACCACCGTCGCTCCACAGTGCGTTGAGGCCGCGCTCGAGTCCCAGCACCGTGAGATGCCGATCGAAGATCTCACCGTAGTTGCCGACCTGCTTGATGACGTTATAGAACGCATCAGCAGAAAGGCCCATCGCCGTCTGCTTTTCTTCCTCGCCGCCGAGCAAACGCTGAACCTCACCATTAGGTGGGCTCGCCTGCATGGCGTCCACGTTGGAGCTGTCCACTCCCAGTTCCTCAGCGAGGATCATGGCGTAGATCGACCAGTTGACCGCATCGGCCCACTTCGCGTCACCCTGGGCGACGCCGGGACCAAGAGGTTCCTTGGAGATCGGCACCGCCGGGAAGATGACCCAATCGCCGGGGGCGGGTTCATCGGTGGACTTGCGCGAAATGAGACCGGAACCGTCGGTGGTAACGGCGTCACAAGCGCCACTCTTGAAATTCTCCAACACGATGTTGAAGTCCTCGAAAGTGGTGAGTGTGAAATCCGTACCGGCCGCTTGCATCGCCTCGGTGATGTTCTTCTCGGTCGTGGTTCCGGCGTTGGTGCATATGACCGCACCGGCGAGATCCGCAAGGCCTGAGCCGCTGTCGAATCCGTCGGCAGCCAGAGCCATAACCTGCTGTCCGTCGTAGTAAGTGGTCGGGGCAAAGTCCACGCCCAACTCGCCATCACGGCTTTGGGTCCAGGTCGTGTTCCGGCTGAGCATGTCAATTGAACCTGAGGACAGAGCCTCGAAGCGCTGTGCGGCCGTCAATGCGGTGTAGTTCACCGCTTCTGAGTCGCCGAGCACCGCGGCTGCCACTGCACGACAGAGATCGATGTCAAAACCGACAAATGCGCCCGTCTCATCCTTCGAACCGAACCCGGGCAAGGTTTCGTTCACACCACAATTGAGCGTTCCGCGGGCGATAATCTCGTCGAGACGGCTTCCACCCGTCTGCGCTCCGGTATCGGTTCCGCCTGCGGTGGTCTCGGTAGTAGTGCCGTCATCCGGGGTGACGGCCGTGGTGGGAGTGGTCTCGTCTCCGCCCCCTCCGGCGTCACACGCCGTCAGGACCAGAGCCAATACCGCCAGTACCGCCATTAGTTTCTTGAGATTCATTCTGCTCCTCCCAAATGGGAATTCAGGGACTGCGCCTCCCCGATTAGTGAAACCACCATAGACAGGGCCGAACGGACGCATCAACCAAAAGTGGGACCTATTTCAGATCGGCCGTGACCAGTGGCCCGTTGCAGCGCTAGTCTGTGACCCTCGTTTCCGACCGCACAAGCGGTTGCCGCCGACACCACGACCCTCACAAACGAAGCGCACGTGAACTTTCTCGAACACATCCAGGATCCTGAAGACCTTCGCAGCCTCGACGTCGATGAACTCGAGCAACTGGCTGCTGAGATTCGACAATTCATGGTTGAGAAGATCTCGCGCACCGGGGGCCATCTCTCACCGAATCTCGGAATCGTCGAACTGACCCTGGCCCTTCACCGGGTCTTCGAGAGCCCGGACGACCGCATCTACTGGGACGTTGGGCACCAGGCATACGTCCACAAGATCGTCACCGGCCGCCAGGGCGGCTTCGACTCGCTCCGCTCGTTCGGCGGAATGACGGGCTACCCGAGCCGGGCTGAGAGCGACCACGACTTCGTCGAGAACAGCCACGCGTCTGTATCGCTCAGCTATGCGCTCGGCAACGCCATCTCCAACGCGGAGGCGGGCAACGGCCGCTATACGATCGCGGTCATCGGCGACGGCGCCCTGACGGGCGGAGTTGCGTATGAGGCCCTCAATCACATCGCGGTGACACGGCCCCCGAACCTGATCATCGTCGTCAACGACAACGGGCGTTCGTACGCGCCGACGGTCGGCGGACTTGCTGCACTGGCTCACCTACGGTTCAACCCGCGCTACGAGCACGCCAAGAAACTCACCGGCCGCGTTTTGCGCTCCCTTCCCATCGTGGGCGACACCGCCGACGAACTCGCATTTCGTTTGAAAGAGAGCCTCAAACAGTTGGTCGAGCCGGCCACAGTTTTCGATGTGCTCGGCCTGAAGTACTCGGGGATCCTCGACGGCCACGACTTCCAGGCAATGGAAGAGGCACTCGAACACGCCAAAGACATGGGAGAACCGGCCATCGTCCATGTCATCACGGACAAGGGCCGTGGGTACGAACCGGCCATCAACGACGAGGTCGAGAAGCTGCACGGCGTGAGCGCCTTCGACGTCGAGTCGGGCCGACCTAACAACTCCGAACTGAAGATGACGGACATCGCCGCCATGGCCGTCCTCCACGCCGCTCGCCAGAACGAGGATGTCGTCGCCATCAGCGCCGCCATGGTGTCTCCGACCGGTCTCGGTGAAATGGCAGGCGAGTTCCCCGACCGGGTCATCGATACCGGTATCGCCGAACAGCACGCGGTGGCGCTGGCAGCAGGGTTGGCGATGAGCGGCAAGCGCCCGGTCGTTGCCGTGTATTCGACCTTTCTGCAGCGAGCCTTCGACGAAGTAGTGATGGATGTGGCGATGCACAACCTGCCGGTCACCTTCCTCCTCGATCGTGCGGGCGTGACCGGACCGGACGGTCCATCTCATCATGGAGCTTTCGATCTCTCCTACCTGCGGATGATTCCCGGCATGACCATCGGAGCACCATCGGATGCACGCGAACTCTGTGCGATGGTGGCGGCCGGCGTTACTCACGAAGGCCCCATGGCTATCCGCTTCCCGAAAGGTGGAGCAGACACGATCCCGGAACTGCCCGTCGAGCCACTCGAAATAGGCACTTGGGAAGAACTCGAGTCCGGATCAGACGTACTGCTGCTCGCAACGGGTCGAATGGTCGAACTCGCTCAGAAGGCACAGTTGACGCTGGCACAACAAGGCGTGTCGGTCGGCCTGATAAATGCTCGCTGGGTGAAGCCTATGGACGAGCGTCTGGTCGACTGGGTGCGCGCCTACCCGATGGTTGTCACGCTCGAAGACAACGTGATTAGCGGTGGCTTCGGCGCCGGGGTTCTGGAGACGGTGAGCCTGGACGGCCTCGCCGATCGCATCCGGATCATGGGCATTCCGGACGAGTTCCTGCCCGCCGGTTCGGCCGGCGAGATAATGAAGTCGATCGGGCTCGATGCGGAGTCGATTGCCGAGCGCGTGCTTGGCCTGGTAAGCGGCGCCTGACCCAGAGAAGTACTGGGTACCGGGACATCGTTTCTCGGTCATTTTGGATACATCTGAAGTCCCAATAGCCGATACCCGGTACGGGGTACCTCTTCACGATCTGCACCTTTCGATTGCACGACCTAGAGTTCCAGATACGGGGAGAGCAGACTCCTCGTTCCCAATGGGAGGAAGACACCGTGAGAAGCAAATGGACTACGATCTTCGTGCTGTTGCTGGCGTTCTCGCTGGTCGGAGCGGCATGCGGCGGCAGCGAAGCAGACACCAGCGAATTCGGCCTTGTAGCAGCCGACACATTGACTGTGTGCTCTGAGATCCCCTACGAGCCTTTTGAGTACGAAGTCGACGGCGAATACACCGGGTTCGACGTCGACCTGATGCAAGCGATCGCCGACGAGTTGGGCCTATCGCTGGAGTTCCTCGGCACGGGCTTCGACGCCATCACGTCCGGCAGCGCCATGGCTGCCAATCAGTGTGACATCGCAGCATCCGCCATCACCATCACCGAAGAGCGCGAGGCGAACATCGACTTCTCGGATCCATACTTCGACGCGGCACAGTCGCTGCTCGTCAAGAAGGACTCGGGTTACGCAACCCTCGACGACCTCGTCGGTAAGAGCCTTGGTGTCCAATCCGGCACAACCGGTGAGGCATACGCCCAGGACAATGCCCCCGATGGCGTCGCCCTGCTCTCCTTCGAAAACGGCGGCGAGTTGTTCGTGGCACTCGAGTCCGGCAACGTCGACGGCATCCTCCAGGATCTGCCGGTCAACGCTGACCGTGCACAGAAGGACGAAACCGTTGAGGTCGTCGACACCTACTCGACGGGCGAGAACTACGGATTCGCCACGCAGGAGGAAGGTAAGGAAGCCCTGTTGACCGCAGTCAACGAGGCCATCCAGACCCTGCGCGACAACGGCACCTACCAGGACATCTTCGACAAGTATTTCGGCGCGTAAACAAAACTCGCCGATCCACAGACCTCGCTGAGGGGGACCCGCTAGTGGTCTGTCTGCTATTTGATGACCGGGGTAGGCAGTGCCACGAACCCTGCCACAGCGGGGATCGTCCGGCAGGAGACCAAGTCACCAAATCCGCGACGGACCACTAGGGTCCCCCTCAGCGCGTCGGGAGGGCAGCGTGACAAAGAGAACCAAACTCCTGATCAGCCGGGCGACCCTCTACTCGGTCCTCGTGATCATGGCCATTGTGGTCCTGCTCTTCGCAGACTGGGCGACACTGCAGCGCTCATTCGCCGACGTCGACGTGGCGGCCGACATGTTGCCGGAAGTCATCACGATCGCCGCCAAGAACACCCTGCTCTATACGTTGCTGGCGTTCTCGCTGGGTCTGGTCATGGCGCTGATTCTGGCGCTCATGAAGATGTCGCCGATCCGGCCCTACAAGTGGATCGCTACCGCCTACATAGAGTTGTTCCGTGGCCTTCCGGCCCTCGTCACCCTCATCTTCGTTGCCTTCGCACTACCCATTGCGTTCGATGGATTCGAAGTACCAGGCGGCACGCTCGGAAAGGGTGCCGTTGGCTTGGGAATCGTGGCCGCCGCCTATATGGCCGAGACGATCCGAGCGGGGATTCAAGCTGTGCCGCGCGGCCAGATGGAGGCGGCCCGGTCGCTCGGAATGAGTTCCGGGCAGGCGATGAGCCGCATCATCCTTCCCCAGGCATTTCGGATCATCATCCCGCCCCTCACGAACGAACTCGTGCTCCTGATCAAAGACACCTCCTTGTTCTTCGTGCTCGGCACCACGCCGGTCTCGAAGGAACTCACGAAGTTCGGACGCGACCTCATGAACCAGAAGTTCAACGGCACGCCGCTCACGGTGATCGCAATCGTGTACCTGGCGATCACACTGCCGCTCACGCAACTAGTCGCGGTGCTCGAGCGCAAGGCCGCCAAGGCGAGGTGAACCGATGAACCCCAACGTCCCTCCCATCAAGATTGTCGGTCTCCACAAGTCCTTCGGGAAGCTGGAGGTGCTCAAAGGCATCGATTTCGAGGTGGCGGCCGGTGAGGTCGTTTGTGTGATCGGACCGTCCGGCTCTGGGAAGTCGACGATACTCCGCTGTGTCAATCTCCTCGAGGTGCCCACCGCCGGCAAGATCTTCGTCGAAGGCATCGATATCACCGACTTCGAGACCGACGTCGACGCCGTCCGAACCCGGATCGGGATGGTGTTTCAGCGCTTCAATCTCTTCCCGCATCTCACGGTCCTCGGCAACCTCACGATTGCTCAGAAACGTGTACTGAAACGCTCCGATGACGAGGCGAACGAGGTCGCCAACAAGATGCTGGAGCGCGTCGGTCTCACGGACAAGGCAGACGAGTACCCGATCCGTCTGTCCGGCGGCCAGCAACAACGGGTGGCGATCGCCCGATCGCTGTGCATGAACCCTGACCTGATGTTGTTCGACGAACCCACCTCCGCACTCGATCCAGAGCTGGTCGGCGAGGTGCTCGACGTCATGCGCGGTTTGGCATCCGAGGGAATGACCATGATGGTCGTGACCCACGAAATGGGATTCGCCCGCCAGGTCGCAGATCGAGTCGCCTTCATCGACGGAGGGGTCATCGTTGAGGACGGCCCCCCTGCCCAGGTGATCGAGGCGCCCCAGCACGAACGCACTCGGAAGTTCCTCGAAGCGGTACAGCACTACTAATGCTCGACACCGTGCTCACCTGGGTGTTCGGTGCGGTCGCTCTCTTCATAATCATCTGGTTCATCCGCTACGCCGTCAGTGTGCTCCGGGGTGACTATGGACATGCCAAAGGCGCCAAGCGAGTCTGGTGGATTCCCGGCGGCGGCACACACGGCATGGGCCAGGTTCCCCCGATAGTGCCCGACCAGGAAGAGGACGACCAAGTCGACCCATACATGCCGCCGGGATAGCGGCTTCAGCCGGATCTCGACCTCGTCTCAGGCACTAGTCTCCTTCCCGCCACGAGGGACAACCCAACTCCACCCGGAGGCACGGCACGATGGAGACCGAAGAGCAGAGCGCCAAACGGGACCTTCCGACCTGGGTACGTCTCATCCTTGTCTTCTTCCTCCTCTACCTCTTCTTGGTGGGGGTCAAGGCGCTCGAATCTGGTATCAAGTCATTCGGCTCAGACTTCACCGACAGCCTGTTCGCGAATGTCTCCAACCCGATCGCCGGACTGTTCGTCGGGATCCTCGCCACGGTGCTGGTGCAATCTTCCTCGGTCTCAACGGCGACGATCGTGGGCCTGGTCGGCGCAGGAACGCTGTCCGTGCCCTTCGCCGTGCCGATGATCATGGGGGCCAATATCGGCACGACGGTTACGAACACGCTTGCCTCACTCGGCTTCCTCCGGCGCAGCACGGAGTTCAAGCGCGCCTTCGCCGGTGCCACCATGCACGACTTCTTCAACATCCTTGCCGTGGCCCTGTTCCTTCCCCTCGAACTCGCCACCAAGTTCCTTTCGAAGAGCGCTGAGTGGCTGGCCGACCTCCTCGGGGCCAACACCTCCCTTCAGTTCGAGAACCCCGACAGTCCGATCAAGTCGGCGGTGAAGGCACCCGTTTCGTGGTTCGAGTCAATCGTCGAACGATTCACCGAGAACGAAACGGCGATGGGCTTCGCGCTCCTCGTTCTCGGGCTTGCTCTGATCTTCCTGGCCCTCGCCTACATCACCGTGAACATGCGGTTGGTCATGGCAGGGCGGATCGAGCGATCGATGAACGCGGTGCTCTCGCGGGGCGGTGGCATAGCCGCCATCGCCATCGGGTTGCTGATGACCGTCGCCGTACAGTCGTCATCCATCACCACGTCAGTCCTCGTACCGATGATCGCCGCCGGAGTCCTGACCCTCGAGAACGGATTCCCCGTCACGCTCGGCGCCAACGTCGGCACCACAGTCACCGCGCTGCTCGCCTCCCTGGCGGCAGAGTCGCCAGCCGCGCTGGTCATCGCACTCACCCACACGCTCTTCAACGTCTCCGGCATTCTTGTCTTCTACCCGATCCCGGCGATACGTCGGATCCCGCTGATCCTCGCTCGGAAGCTGGCAGACGTTGCGGAGGTCAGGAAGTCGGCGGTGCTGGCCTACGTAATAGGCGTCTTCATCCTGCTGCCGATCATCGGCATACTTATATTGAACTGAGGAGAGCAATCATGGTGATGGAATTCTTTCGAGGCGGAGCCGACAAGGAACTCGAGCAGATCGAGCAAACGATTCAACAGATGCTGGTCGATTGCCGTCACACCTTCGACGCGGCCATCAACGCGCTCCTCGGGGGTACCGAACCGGAACTCGTCAAGAAAGACATCAAGAAGACGGATCGCCGGGTCAACAAGGCACAGCGCGAGGTGCGGCGGGAACTCATCGTGCACACCAGCGTCCGGGGAGCATCTGCCGACATCCCGATGGTGCTGGTTTCGATGAGCATCGTGAAGGACGCCGAGCGGATCGGCGACTATGCAAAAAACATCTTCGACCTGGCGAATGCAGGAGTGGATCTATCGTCGAGTGATCTCCGGGACCAGCTCCTGACGAACCGGGATCGAATATCGCGACTCATCGCCGAAACGGCCCGAATCTTCGGCGAGCGTGACGCCGAAGCCGCACACGAGATACTACAGACTGAAGATGAACACCTCAGCGAGTACGACGACCTCGTCCTCGAACAGATCCAATCGGCGGCACCGGCGAGCGAAGCCGTTCCGCTGGCATTGCTCTACCGCTACTTCAAACGGATCACCGCCCACTCGATGAACGTGCTCACCTCCCTGGTGATGCCGCTCGACCGCCTCGACTACTACGACGAAGACAAGGCTGATCGTTGGTAAGCCGTTTGCCGGGCACTTCGTGCCCGGCAAATTCGAGTTTCGCTTTGCGAAACTCCCCCCATACCCACCGGGCACCGCGAAACCCGAGAATACCCGTTTCGCTTTGCGACAATCGGCCCACATTGCACCTTGCACCACACCACACCCGGCACCCCATCTACGCCAAATCGGGCAGTGGAAGCCGGATGGTGAACGTCGACCCCCGCCCCAGTTCACTCGCAACCTCAACCGAACCACCGTGCCGCTCGGTGACATGCTTGACGATTGCCAACCCCAGACCGGTACCCCCAGTTTCTCGCGAGCGGGCCGCATCCACCCGGTAGAACCTCTCGAAGATACGGGGCAAATCCCGGCTGGGAATCCCGATTCCGGAGTCTCTCACCTCGAGCACCGCCTCTCCACCCTCCCGGCGGGCCGCAATCCTCACTGTTCCACCCGCAGGCGTGTAACGAAGGGCATTATCGAGCAGGTTCCTGAAGCCGAGCCGCAGGTCGTCGGCGTTGGCCAACGCTTCGACTCCATCGAGGCGCAGGATCAGCTCGATCTGGCGTCTATCAGCATCCGATCGAATCGCCGCGACCTCATCCTCGATCAACCGGTCGAGCCGGACTAGCTCGACGATCGGCAGCTCACCCTCTAGTCGCGAGAGATCGAGCAAATCGGAAACCAGGCGGCCGAGCCGGATGGCAATCCGGTCGATCTGTTCGGCGAACCGCGTCACCGCCGCCGGGTCGTCGTCGACCGCACGGAGAATCGTTTCGGCACCAGCCCGAATGGCCGCGACCGGCGTCTTCAGCTCATGCGACGCGTCGGCCACGAAATCCCGCCGCATGGACTCCACCCGTTTGGACTCCGTCATGTCCCGGGCGACCAACAAGACCATTCGACCCTTCTCGAGCGGGAGAACCGTGACGGCATAAACCTGGGGCGGCACACCTGCAGTGAACTCATCTTGTTGCGTCCGGGCAGTTGCCAGGGCGCTTTCTGCGGCTCGCTTCGCCGACGAGGGCGCCAGCCCGCTCACACCGGCCGGTGCTCCGAACAGCGCCTTGGCCGGCTGGTTGGCGTAGACAACCGATCCACCGGCGTCGATCAGGACCAGCGCTTCCGGCAATGCAGACAGGACGTCATCCCGCAGGCTGCGGGCATCCTCAGCGTCGGCGACCTTCCGCTGGAGCTCACCGGCCATCCGTTCGACAGACTGAGCCAATCGCGCCGACTCGGCGAGGCGCGGCGCCGGCAGACGCCCGGACGCGTCGCCATCCGCAATCTGGGAGACGGCGTCGGTGATCTCACCGAGCGGGCGGGAAATCCTGGCCGCCACCAGCCACACCGTGGCCACCCCGATCAAACTCATGAGGAGGGCGCTCCCAACGATCGAAAAGCGAAGCCGGCTCAATGACTCCTCGACCTCGGTCAACGGAACCGACAGCCTGTAGATCAGTCCGTCCGCCACCGGGAGCGCAACATATCGAAACGAGACACCGACCGTTTCGCTGAGACGCGAATCGACCCCCAGTTCCCCTGCCAGGGCGGCTATCACTTCGGGGCGTGTCCCGTGATTCTCCATCTCGGCCGGGTCCGAGCGCGAGTCTGCGAGCACCGTTCCGTCGGCTGCGATTACGGTGATACGCGTCTCGATTCTGTCACCGAGCGCAACGGTGTCCTCCCGGATGGATGGCGACTGTTCCAACGAGAACCGCACCACTTCCGCCTCTTCCTTTAGCAAGTTGGTGAGTTCTTCAATCAGGAGATCTCCCGTCCGTTCGTTGATAACGACGCCGAGGACGAGCAGGAGGACGACGACTGCGAGGGCATACCAAACGAGCAGACGGCGGGCGAGTGTCGGCCGGTGCCCGCGCCTGATTCGGGTGGGCGATTCAGTCATCGAGCAGCTTGTAGCCGAGACCGCGCACCGTCAGGATCAGGGCCGGAGAATTGGGATCGGTCTCGATCTTGTGGCGCAAGCGCTTTACGTGCACGTCCAGAGTCTTCGTGTCCCCGAAATACCCGGGCCCCCATACGTCTTCGATGAGGGCTTGCCGTGTGGCGAGGCGCCCATTTCGACGTAGCAATGCCTCCAGAAGATCGAACTCCTTCGGACGAAGTTCAACAGGCAGGCCCCTGACCTCGAGCTCGTGGCGATCGATGTCGAGTCTGAGTGATGCGCTCTCCAGAACCTCCGCGTCGGCCGACACTCCGAGCGACGCTCGGCGCAGATTGGCGCGCACTCGGCTAAGCAGCTCGCGCATCGAGAACGGCTTCTTCACGTAGTCATCCGCGCCGATCTCGAGCCCTGCGACGGCGTCGGCTTCGCTGTCCTTCGCCGTGACGATGATGATCGGGACGATGGACTCGGCTCGAAGGGTCCGGCACACGTCAAACCCCGACATCCCGGGCAGCATCAGGTCGAGAAGCACGAGATCGTGATGAGCGGCGCGGAACCTCCGCACTGCCGTCCTGCCGTCGGCCGCTATCTCGACCGAATAGCCCTCCCGCTCGAGGTTGTAGCGGATTGAATCGGCCAGCGCCTCTTCGTCCTCGACGACGAGGACCAGCGGGGGGGATTCAGTGAGCATCATCGCCGTCTGGCCTGGTGAACTCCTGAAACTCGCCCGTGATCAGAAAGGCAACCTGCTCGGCGATATCGACTGCTTGATCGCCCACTCGCTCCAGCGCACGGGCAACCATCAGCATCGGTACCGCCCATTCGAGGAGGTCGAGATCCCGGCCACAGTTGGCGATCTCACGGGCCATACTCCGATTCAGCCGGTTGACCGGTTCGTCCATCTCCGGCACTCGGAGAGCGAGGTTGAGGTCTCGCTGGACTAGTGCGTCCATGGCGGTGCTGACCATTGGCTGGACCAGGTCGCCCATCTCACGAACATGCTCGAGGATCATCGGCTCTCGTGGCAGGCCCTCGATGGCATGAACCACCTTGGCCACGTTGGTCGCCTGATCGCCCATGCGCTCGAGGGTCACATCGACGTGCAGGATCACCGACATCAAGCGCAAATCGATGGCGACAGGCGTCTGCAGCGCCATCGTCTCCAACCACTCCTGATGGATTGCCATATAGAGGTCGTCGATAGCCTGGTCTTCTGCGACGACCTGATCGGCAAGGACCGCGTCGTCCAAGACGAGGGCCAGCACCGCCTTCCCGACCGCCTGCTCTGCCAGGTCGGCCATGAAGACCAGTCGCTCAACGAGCCTCTCGAGTTCCTGATGGAAGTGCCGGCGAGGCTGGGTCATCCGAACCGTCCTGTGATGTAGTTCTCGGTTTCCTCGTGTTCGGGATTCGTAAATATATCTGCCGTTCTGCCGAACTCGACCACTCTCCCCGCCCTGTCCGCGTCCATGTTCAGAAAGGCGGTGAAGTCCGACGCACGGGCAGCTTGCTGCATGTTGTGCGTCACGATAACGATGGTGTAGTGGTCTTTGAGTTCCTGGATGAGTTCCTCGATGCGCAACGTAGCGACCGGGTCGAGCGCCGAGGTCGGCTCGTCCATCAAGATGATCTCCGGCTTCACGGCGATGGTACGGGCGATGCAGAGCCGCTGCTGCTGACCGCCGGACAGCGAGTAGCCGCTCTGGTCCAGTTTGTCCTTGACCTCGTCCCACAAGGCAGCCTGCCGGAGCGCCCCCTCAACCAACTCCCCCATGTTGCCGCGGTACCCGTTGACCCTGGCGCCCCAGGCGACGTTGTCGTAGATGCTCTTCGGGAATGGATTGGGTTTCTGGAAGACCATCCCGATCCGGCGCCGGACCTCGACGGGGTCAACGTCGCCGGCGTAGATGTTGGTTCCGTGGAAACGGACGTCTCCCTCCACCCGGGCTCCCGGAACGAGGTCGTTCATACGGTTCAGAGCCCGCAGCAGTGTGCTCTTTCCGCAACCGGACGAGCCGATGAGAGCCGTGATGTAGTGGTCGTAGATGGTGAGGTCTACCTCCTTGACGGCCCGGAACGATCCGTAGTAGGCGTGCATGGAGCGGATCTCCATGGCGGACGTGAGCCGTCCTGGCACGGCTTTGGCCGGCTCAGAGACCGATGTCCTCACGAAGGCGTCCTGCCCGGTCATCAAACCCTCCTTGCGTAGCGATTGCGGAGAACGATCGCAGTGGCGTTTAGCAGCAGCAGCAGCACGAGAAGCACAATGATCGCGGCGGCCGCGATATTGCGGAACTCGTCCTGAGGTCGGGACGTCCACTGGAAGATCTGAATGGGAAGCGCGGTGAATTTGGAGAATGGCCCGGTCGGATCAGCAGTAATGAACGTCGATGCGCCGACGACGACAAGTGGCGCGGTTTCACCCAATGCCCTTGCGACGGCCAGGATCGCGCCGGTGAGAATTCCCGGGATCGCATTCGGCAGAACGTGGGCACGGATTGTCTGCCACTGCGAAGCGCCCAGCGCCATTCCCGCCGACCGCAACGACTGAGGGACGGCCCGGATCGCCTCCTGGGCGTTGATGATGATGATGGGGAGAATCAGCAAACCCAGCGTCAGCCCTGCAGAAACAACGGTTCGGCCGTTGGCGGTGACGCCGTCGACTCCGCCGAAGGCGGCGCCGCTGGTGAATGCCTGGAGCACGCGGACGAAGATGGCCAGGCCGAGCATCCCGTAGATGATCGAGGGCACCCCGGCCAGATTGTTTATGTTGGTCTGGACCAGGCGATTCAGGCGGGTGTCCCGGGCGTACTCCTCCAGGTAGACCGCGGCGCCCACGCCGACCGGGAACGAGAAGAGGATCGTAACGCCGACGATCCACAGTGAACCCAGGATGGCAGTGCGCACCCCGGCGATCTCTGCCTGGGGGGATTGCGGACTTGTCACGAAATCGACCGAGAGCCACGAGCGGAAGATGAGGTCGGCGCTGGGGTAGAGCGCAGCCGCCCTCTCTTCGATCTCGGCACGGTGGAAAATCGAATCGAAGAGCAACCAGGTCTCCTGCACTCTCGGCTGGACGATTTGCTCGACGATGAGCGCGTATACGTTGTCCCGTTCCCGTGCGCCGGACGAACAACCCGCGGGACGATCCACGGCACGGGCACACAATTCGTCCCATTTCGCTTGCGTCTCGAACACGAGCCGATCGTCGTAGAAACGCTGGTCCCGTTCCAGGCTCCGACCGACGTTGTTGTTGATGTTGGTGCGCAGCACCGTGACGAGGTCGTCCTTGGACAGGTCGACCAGAGCGGATGAGGTGGAGTCGAGGCCGAGCGACTCCACCAGAGCTGCCGGCGCCACTTCGCTCTCGAGGGCGACCAGACCGAACGCACTGTTCACGATGTGGTACAGCAAGGTCAACAGCGCGAATACCGCAACGATCAGCGACGCCAGAAATGACAGCCGGAGGTAGGCGCCACGCCTGCGCCGCCGGCTGATCTGGCCATCGAGTTGAACCCCCTCCGGGAACCCTCCGGCGCTCATTCGTAGACCTCGCGGAATCTGGCCACGAACCGGCGGCTCAGCATGTTCAGAGACAGCGTCATCAGGAACAGCATGAGGCCGATGGCGAACACGCTGTTGTAGTCGATGGAGTTGTAGCTGAGGTCGCCTCCCGAGATCCGGACGATGTGTCCGGTCATCGTCTCGCCTGAGATGAACGGATTGAGCACCGTGCTGAACAGACCGTCCTTGCCGAGATTCCAATTGCGCGGCGCGGCACCTGCCGCTATCGCTACCACCATCGTTTCGCCGATTGCCCTCGACACCGAGACCACAACTGCGGCTGTGATGCCGGAGAGGGCGGCGGGAAGCACCACCCGCAGGGACACCTCGAGTTTGGTGGCACCGAGACCATGGGCTGCCTCGCGCAAGGAGAGGGGCACTGCGTGGAGAGCGTCCTCGCTCATCGAGCTGACGAGTGGAATGATCAGAATTCCCACCACGATCCCGGCAGACGCCACATTGAAGATTTCGACCAGCGAAACGCCGAGGAGCGATCGCAGAATGGGAGTCACGAACGTGAGAGCAAAATAGCCGTAGACGACGGTCGGGATGCCGGCCAGCACCTCAAGTACGGGCTTCAGCAGGCCGCGGGCACGATCCGAGGCGTATTCGCTTAGGTAGATGGCCGCAGCCAGGCCAAGCGGTACCGCCACCAGAATCGCGATGAGGCTGACCATGAGCGTTGACCGAACAAGCGGCCAGATCCCGAACTCGAGAATCTGTGGCTCCCAGGTCGTCGAACTGAAGAACTCACCGAGCGTCACTTCTTTCGTCTGAAAGAACAGCAGGGCTTCGCGGCCCAGGACAACGACGATCCCGATCGTGGTCAGGATCGAAATCATGCCGGCGAGAAACAAGGACCCCTGTATGGCGGCCTCGATCGGGCGCGACCGCCTGGTCAGGTCGATAGTCCCGTCAGTTTCGTTAGTGCTGGTCGTGCCCGTCTCCCTTGCTCGGATAACCCGATGGGTGAGGTCTGGAGGAACACTCACCCATCGTGGGTTCTCTTTCTACTCTCCGAGTGCCCCAGCTAGGGCAGACCTGGCAGCATCGAGATCTTCTGCCGGGGCGGGGAAGTAACCGACCTCGCCGATCTCCTCATCCACGTAGGTCAGCACGAAATTGAGGAACGCTCCAACCTGGGGTTTTTCCGCGATGATCGAAGCGGTCGTGTACATGAACAGCGGGCGCGCCAGGGGATACTCACCTGCATCGACCGCCTCTGCTGTTGCCTCAACGCCCTCGACTGCCAGCACGTTCAGCACACCCCGGTTCTCTGCGTAGTAGGCGTATCCGAAGAACCCGACCGCGCAGGTGGTCGATACATCGGCAGCATCACAACCGTCCGCGGTGATGCCCTGCACCAACACATTGTCATCTTCGGACTTCTGCGTGTCGGCAGCAGCCAGGATCGGACCCGGCTCCTCGTCGAAGACCTCCTCAACGAAGTAGTCGAACGTCCCCGAGTCGGTACCGGGAATGAACCTGGCAACCGGATTGGCCGGCCAATCCGCCCGCACGTCCTGCCAGGTCACCGCCGTCGAGAACAGCACCGCCAGCTCCTCGAGTGTGATGTCGGTTGCAAACGTGTTGCCCGGCGATACCGTCACCGCCAACGCGTCCGTCCCAAGCCGAATCTCGATCGGATCCCGATCGATCGCCCGACACGCGGCAACCTCTTCATCCTTGATGGGGCGGGACGCATTCGAAATGTCCGATTCGCCCTCAACACAGAACCGCTCGAAGCCGGCGCCCGAACCGATACTGTCGATCGTGATCTGACCCGAATACCCTTCGTTCTCGAACCGGGCGGCCATGGCCTCGACCAGCGGGAACACCGTCGACGAGCCGGCCGCCGCGATGTCACCCGTCACGTCCAACGGATCAACCATCGGCAGAATGCCATCACCCGATGAAGTCGCCGTCCCCCCGAGCGTGGTAGTGGTGGGCTGGTCGGTAGGGGTTGCGGTGGTATCCGCCGTCGAGTCACCACACGCTGCCGCAACAACTGCCAATGTCGCGATCAACGCGACCAGGGTACTGAGCTTCTTGAACATCGAAACCTCCACGGTTGGCTTGGTGCGGGGTGGATCGAGAATCTCTCCTCCCTGGGAGCCGTCGTAGCTCCGGCGAGAACGTTAGAGAACGCTATTAACCGGGGTGTGGCGTGGAAGTGAACGTCCGGTGAACGTTTCTTCGGCGCTTTGCGCCAAAGAAATTGGAGTTTCGCCCAGCGAAACTCCCGTCAAGAACCGCGTTCCTCCCTCGGCGCAGACGGGGGAGGTGGCGTGCAGCTGATGCTGCACGGCGGAGGGGCAAGAACGGGGACTCCCCCTCGGTGAGGAGAGAGCGCGACGGGGTTCCCACCAACGCCTACAGCAGCTCGTCCAGCAACAGCTTCACCCGGCGACTGATCTCATCCCGAATTGGACGGATCTCCTCAACCGATTTCCCGGCAGGGTCCTCGAGTTCCCAGTCGAGATAGCGCTTGCCCGGGTAGATCGGGCAGGCGTCTCCGCAGCCCATCGTGATGACCACGTCCGAGGCCTCGACCGCCGCATTGCTCAGCTTCCGGGGGACGGCACCGATAAGGTCGATCCCGAGTTCACCCATCGCGGTGACCGCCACATCATTCACTTCCGATGCCGGCATCGATCCGGCCGAGCGGACAACTACCCGATCGCCTCCGTAGTGACGTAGGAAAGCGGCCGCCATCTGGCTACGCCCGGCGTTGTGAACGCAGACGAACAGAACTTCGGGTTTTACCAACATCCCTGCCTTTCTCCTCGTTCTGGCGTCAGACACCCGACAAAGCTGCGCGCTTCTCGACGCCAGAATGTTAGAACGTCAGCTTTCCTTTATCTCAGCTTGGACTTCGACCGTGCCGGCGTTCTCGAACTCGAGGGTCACGTCGAATCTCTCTCCAGCAACAAATTCCGCTTGCTTGTCGATGCACATGACGTGAAGGCCACCGACCTCGAGTGTCGTCTGGCCGTTGGCGGGGATCTCGATCCCCGCCGGGCCGACCTGAGCCATGCCCATCACACCGTCGTTCATCATCGACTCGTGCAGTTCCGCCGCTGCACACGCCGGAGACGAGGCGGCCACCAGGTGGTCGGCGACCTCGGTGTTGTTGGTGATCACCATGTAGAACGCACCGTTTGTGGCGACGGAGGGTGACGGTCTCCCCCAGACATCGGCAACCTCAATGTCGGCTCCGCTACCGCAAGCGGCGGCGAGCAAAGCAAGCACAGCCATCGACCAGACCCATGTGCTTCTCATCCTTGATCTCCTTATCGCAGCATGTATTCGAGATCCGACGCGATTGCGTCCGCCTCGACGCCAAATGGGATAACGATTTTGAGATTACCGGCCTGATCGATGACCAGGAGCGTCGCCGTGTGCTCCATCAGATAGCCTGTGGCTTCTGAGCCTTCTCCTGCCCGGTAATAGATTCCATAGAGGGTGGCCACCGATCCGATTTCTTCTTCGGTGCCGGTCAAGCCAACGAATCGATCGTCGAAGTGGCGAACGTACTCCCCGATCCGATCGGCCGTATCCCTGGCCGGGTCGATCGTCACGAAGATGAGCTGGACATCTTCCGCATCATCCTCGCTGAGGCTGTCGACGGCGGCGGCAGCATCCGCCAATGTTGTCGGACAGACATCGGGACAGAACGTGTAGCCGAAGTAGATCATGACGACTTTTCCCGCGTAGTCACTGAGAGACACCGGACCGCGATCCGAGGAAAGCGTGAAGTCCGGCGCGGCGGACAATCCCTGAATCACGGACCCGCTGAATTGATGTGGTTGAGAACGGTTGAAACCCCACCAGAAGACCAGACCGGCGATCAGCAAAGGGACCAGCAGAAGGAACAAACCAAGCCAGCGCCGCGACGGCGGCTGTTCAGCTTCGGGTGCAAATGTGTCGGTCATGGTGCGTAGCAAAGGAACAGATGGGCTGCTTCGTAGGCCAAGCCGGCCGGACCGTTGCTGTTGGCCTCCTCTTCCGCCAGCACGCCTAGGTGGCGGAGAATGCGATCGGTGTCGGAGGTCTGCGTCTCGTACTTGTACTCGTTGCGAATGATCCCGGCACCGTCGACGAGCACGAAACGCCGATCAAGAGTGATAGTCCCGTCGTCGTTGAGGCTGAAATAGGTGCTGAACCCTCCGGCAACGACATCGGCCAGGAACCGAGGGTCCTCGACAGTGGCAAACGCCCACACCTCAGGGTCTGCACCGACCGACTCCGCGTACGAGGCCATGCTTTCCGGAGTGTCCAGCGGGTCCACCGAGATGGTGACGAGAGCAACATCGAAGCCACGCAGGTCGGCGGATGCCAGACCTTCTTGAACCTCTTTCATCGTCTGGTCGGTGGAGTCACAGGTCACACACGACGAGTAACTGAACGTGTAGAGAACGAACTGGCCCCGCATATCCTCACTCGTCATGGCCCGACCCTGTGAATCGACGAGGCTGAAGCCGGGAGCCAGACGCACTCTGGGGAGGACCTGGATCGGCTGAAAGGTGACGAAGGCGAACACCGAGCCCACCACCAACGCGGCAAGCACGGCAATACCGATGAACCAACGTCTCCCTCGCTGGGTTAGCCGGGGTTCCTGGATCGGTTGAGGCGTGACCGTCGTCATGTCGACCATGAAGGCTCCTACGTCGCGGTGGGATGCGACCAGCACAAATGGTAAACCCTCGCGAGGCCCACGGATCCGACCCTCGCCGGATCAGCACCAGAACCGATTCGCACTCTCAATGCGCCTCGACAATCCTTCTTACCGTATGTGGAAACACCGGCCGGCGCTCATCATCTTCTGCCTCGCAATCCTCGGCGCCTGCAGCCAGAGCGACCCTTTGATGCATGGCGAGGACGCCCTGCCGAGCAGTATCGGGAACCTCTCGGGAACCTATGTTCTCAACGGCATCGACCCACTCGGCAACGAATACACCGGGCACCTCGAGGTTTCGGATACTGAACGGATCGGCATCTACGATCTGCAGTGGATCGTCACCGAGGCGTTTCAGCTGGGTACCGGACGACTGGACGGCAACCTCCTCGAGGTCGAATGGCGCACCTCCGACCAGGCAGCCCAGGAGGTTTCCGGAACGGCGACGTTCACCGTAACCGTCGACGGAGAACTCTACGGATCAAAACACGTCGACGGAGATGACGGTGAGTGGCGTGAAACTGCCTATCCCGCCGGTCGCGAGTCGCGAGTCCCTGGTCGCGAGTTCCTGGTGGCCGGTCGCTGATCGATCGTCTGTGACGCAAACCTAGAGACCGAGCAGATACTCAACCAGGGAGTCGATCTGAGCATCGCTCAGGTCCCAGCCCTTTGGCATCACACCGCTGGCGTAGCCGCCGACCAGATGAGAATCCGGATCAGTGATCGACTCCCGCAGGTAGTCCCCGGCCGCCATACCGGCCACCCGCGTACCGGCAACAGAGCCGATCCCGGCCAGAGACGGGCCGACGCCGTCCGCACTCGGTGCGGTCGAGTGACACGCCGAGCATCCGGCCTTACCGCCGACGACGATCGAAGTGAAGAGCTCTTCACCAAGCAGCTCGGGTTCGTCGGCGGACCCGCACGCCGCAATCAGAATTACCAGGCCAACCATCAATCCAATGCGTTTCATGCAATCACCTCAGAGTAAGAAGATACGCAACCAGATCAGCCAGTTCAATATCGGTCAAATCCTCACCGGCATCAGCGCGCATCTGCCCGGATGGAAACCCTTCAACTATGTACTGATCAGGTTGCAGGATCGACTGCCGAAGATACTCCTCAGCGGGAACACCCGGAACACGATCTCCGGCGCGGGCACCGACGCCGGCCAGAGAAGGCCCAACCCCGTCGTCGCCCTCCCGGACTGAATGGCAGACCCTGCACCCGGCGCCTCCACGGATGGCGGCGGCCCTGAAGAGGTCCTCGCCTCGCTCCGGATCGGCATCACCCAACGCGTCGGAGACGGTGATCGAGATGATCTCCCGCTCTTCGATGATTCGTGACTCTTCGAACACGAGCATCTGTCGTAGACCGCCGTCGTCGACCACAACAAGCACTTCGTGCCATCCGGGGGTCACTTCAACCTGCTCGAAGACCGTCACGGCCGATCCACCGTACGAACGATCCAATGCGACCGCTCCATCGATGAGTACTTCCAGTCGAGTGCCGCTTCCTCCGAACGCTCCCGCAGGGGCCGGACTTCCTTCGATCGCCGCTCCGACGCGGTGTTTCATCGAGACTTCTACGACCGCCGAGTCGTCACCGAACGCATCCACCCGAACGAATGTCAGCATAAGTTGTCCGACGACCAACAATCCGATCATCATCGAAACGGGTAGAAGCCGCTTCCAATGTGGCGGTGGAACCACCTCCCGGAACCTCACCGGAGCATTGACCGTCGGGGAATTCCCCGGCGCTCTCCAGTCGAATTCGACCCGATCGAGATCGAGTCCCTCATGGGCTTTCGGGCGCCGCTGCCCGGTCAATCGGGCCTGGGCCCACTCATTTCCCTCCCGGTTGGAGCAGTCGTCCGGCGGACATCCAATCAGGCGCACCCGACTGGCTCCCGCAAACAGCACTGCCTCTACCTCATCAGGATGGATCATCCCGACGCACGTAACCGGAATCACGATTCCCGACACGTCGCGGGCCCCCTGCTGCAGATGCCGCTCACATACATAGGAGACTTCCGCTCCCTCCCGGAATTCCGGGTGAACCAAAGGCCAACCGGTCTCGGGTGGCTTGCCGTCAAAAGAGATGGCAAGCGGTGGACAACTCCCGATACAGATTCCACACGAAACGCACTTTCGTGGATCGACGATGGCCAGCAGATCACCGGTTTCCTGCCGGCCCATCGTGATCGCCGTGTACGGGCAGTCGACGAAACAGAGCGTGCACCCGGTGCACCGCAGCGCGTCCACCACCACCGGGGCCGGCAGCCTGCGCCGCAGCAACCAGGGGATCGCAGCTCCAAGGATCGTCACCGTGGCAACGGCAACCCATACCAACAGGGGGCTGCGCAACGCAGCAGGAAGGTAGGTGAGAAACCACAGATCGAGGTCGAGCGTCCCAACCCGCTCGGTGACGTCCATCGCAGGAAGCATCCCGACCGGCATCGCAATGGCAGCTAACAGCAATACAGCGCCGGATACCCACATCCAATGGGCAGGTGGCAACCAGTGAGCCCGGTTCAGCCGCCGGAGGTGATACCAGAGCATCACGCCGATGATCGCGCTCACCAGCACATGCGCAGTGATGACCAACACGAGAAACACCCAGCCAGATCCAGAAAATCCAGGGGTGAGTGTGTTGACGATGAACGCATCCGCGCCGGGAACCCAATCGATCAGGTCGATCAACGACTGATTCAATGGGCCGGCGGTGACGTCCCAAATCATCCAATAGCCTGTGACGCCCGCCAGCCAAACAAGCGACACAGAGGCCACGCCGGTGACCCACGCAGTCCAGCGGGCTCCCCGGAATCGATCCATGAAGAACGTTCTCCATGCGTGGATAACGGCCGTTATCAGCGTGGCTGCGGAGGCATAACGGTGAACGGCACGGATGATCCGGCCGACCGGGTTGCTCTCAATGCCCGCCACGGCCACGTAGGTGGCGTCGAATCCGAACTGATAGAACAGCGTCAAATAGATGCCCGTCAGGAGGAGCAGCACCAGCAAGAAGACCGTGATTGTGCCGGTGTGATAAAGCGGATTCAGGTTCTGGTCACGAACGAATCTACCAACGAGACGCTCAACAGCCAGAGACCACGACTCGAACCGATTGAGCCACCGCTTGACCACTCCGCCCTGGCGGGCGTCCCAGTCGACCGCAGGCTGGAGTTCGTTGAGACGCTCGGTGTTCATAGGTCGGGGAGAGTAATGGCGAGCCGTATGCCGCTGATCGCCGGAATTGGCAATCAGCCATAGGCGGTGAGCCGACCGCGTCGAGCGTGACGAGGTAGAACCCAGAACCTAAAACCCAGAACCTAGGAGTCCGGTGCCCCCCTACCCGCTGCTTGCGCAGCGGGTCCCTTCCCCCCAAGGGGGGACCGAACGGACGCGTCGCGCCGGAACTCCTGGTGCGGTTAGGGCCTGAACCCCGGAGACGACAGATCGATGTTGCCGATCTGCTCGATCAACTGTGGACCGTAGGCAACCAGGATCAGCGCCACCGTGCCGATCAGCCAGGGCGTCCACCAGTCGAGCTTCGCCGGCGTCTCCTGAGCTGGATGCACCGATTCCGCCGCCGGGATCTCTACTTCTTCACCGGGGCCGGCGAGCAGTTTCTTCGACCACCAGGTCCTGGCGATATTGAAGATGAACATGTAGGCGGAAACGAACAGGATGGCGCCGCCGATGCTGGTGCGCAGCAGATGGCCGCTCCATTCGTCCGGCACATACGGCGCCTCACCCAGCGGTGTCCGTCGCGGTGCACCGAGCAGACCGAGGACATGCATCGCATTCGAAAAGATCAGCATCCCAACGAACCAGAGCCACGTTTGGATCTGGGCCCATTTGCGACTCCACAGCCGTCTGCCGCGGAGATACGGCACGAGCCAGTAGGAGATCCCCATGAACGACAATGCGGAGGCCGAGGCCACGGTGAGATGGAAGTGCCCGGAGACCCAGGCCGTGTTGTGGATTACGAGGTTGATGTTGTAGGAGGCGTTGGTAATCCCCCCGATGCCTCCGAAGAAGAACAGAATGCCGGCGAGCAACTGGGCGCTGACCGACGGATCATTCCACGGGAGTTTCGGTATCCAGCCGAGCCACCCCTTGCCGCCTCGATTTCGTCCTGCACGTTCGAGCGAAGCGATGACTGTGAACGCAGTGATCATGGAAGGGAAGAACACCGCGTAGGTGAGGATCGCATGGATGTACTTCCACCCCGCCGGAACGCCCGGGTCGACGAACTGATGGTGGAACCCGAGAGGCACCGACAGAAGCAGGAACAACCAGAAGGCGATCCTCGCCAGAGAATCACTGAAGAGCTTCCCGCCGGCCTGCTTCGGAAGCATGGCGTACCACGACACGTAGGCAGGCAGGAGCCAGAAGTAGACCAGTGGATGACCCGTGAACCAGAAGTAAGTTCTGGCCAGCTGTGGATCGGCTCCGTCGATCCACCCCAACGCCCAGGGAATGAGCATTGTCAAGATTTCAACTGCAATGCCGAGCGTGGCAAGTTGCCACATCACCATGGTGATTAGGCCGCCAAAGGTCATTAGCGGCGTCCGAACTCCCGGATTCTCTTTGCGCCACTCGCGCCAGGTGAAGATGAATCCGTAGCCTTCAAGCCAGCTGCCGACCACCACCAGGGTCAAGCCGAAGTAGAAGAACACGTTGGCTTGGAGGGGCGGATAGAAGGTGTAGAGAACACTGGCTTCGTTGAGCAGGATCGGCACCGCCGCCATCAAGAGACCCACGACCATCGTCCAGAAACCGATCCGGTTGAGGAGCGGGTATTTGAGCGGACGCTTGAGTCCGTAGATCGTGGTCAGCGTGAGAAAACCGGTGATGAAGAAGGTCGTGAATATCAGTGCGTTGAGCACGCCGTGGAGTGTCAGTCCCTGGTAGTAGGACTGGATCACCGGCTCGAGGAGCGGATAGAAGTCGACCCCGCTGAATTCGAACGCCTGGAGGGGGCCGAATAAAGACCCGATCGCAAGCGCGATGAACGCGAACAGCAGGTGTTGCGAGATGAAGCTCTTCTCGGATTTTGTGAGTACGTAGGTCGGCGTGGTCAGCATCTCAATCCCTTTGCGCTCACTTCTCGACGGTCAGCGTGCCGTACATCTGCGCGTGGGCACTGCCGCAGTACTCGGTACAGATGAAGTCGTACGTGCCGGGTTCGTCGAAGGTCATCGTCAGTTTCGAAACTTGCCCCGGAACGATCTGCATGTTCACGTTGGTGTTCTGGAGCTTGAAACCGTGCTGGACGTCGACCGAAGTGACGTAGAAGGTGACCTCCGAACCGGCAGGAATCGTCACCTCGTTGGGAGTGAAGGAGAACATTTGCGAGACGATGTAGAGGTCGTAGCTTCCGTCCGGGTATTCGCGCAAGCCGGGTTCTGCGAAAGGCCCATCTCCAATCGCAACCGTGTTCGGGTCGACGCGCTCTTCGGGACTGGGCACCTGAAAACCGAGGGCAAACCCGGCGATGGTGACGGCTGTGGCGAACACCACCAAGAGCACCACCGTGAGGCGCATCCAGTTCCGCTCATACGGATCGATGTGGAGCGACGTCTGGACTGAGCCGTCGCCGGGAACCTCGGTCATACGGTCGTCATCCCTCTCGAGAGCAGAATCAAATACACGGTCGCCCACAGCAAGATCAGAACGAGAACGAATATCGCCAGGACAAGCAACGTTCCTTTCGGATGGAGCTGTTCCTCAGTGGATGTGGTCTCTTCCATGGTCCTTACTCTTCCACCAGACGTCGGTCGGCGGCTCGTCGGAACTCGGTACGCAACGCGGGCGAGCATAGAGGACGCCCGACGACGATGGCAACATAGCCTCGGAAAACGTTGGGGGACTCAACAGCACGAGCGTTCCGTACCAAGAATCGCCCGCTCTCGACGTCGCGGGTCGAGAACGGCGCCGGCCGGCGAATCGAGCTGGTTCTGCGCAACACGTGGTAACGGCGAGCGCGCTGCGCTCGCCTAGACCCGCCCCTGTTTCTGGAGGAGCCGGAGTGCGTAGATCCCCACAGCCAAAGCAACGAACCAGGCACTTGAGGCGGCGAGGTCCTTGACGAGATCCGGCATCGACTTCAGGGTCGGTTCGTTGATCACATAGTCGGGAAGCCACACCGTTCCGATCGCGAAATAGAGGAACACGATGATGGCCAGCCACCAGGCCCGTGCCCACGTGAATCCCTGCGCACCCGGTGTCACTATGACGTAGGCGATTCCGACGGCCAGCACAGACACAAGGGTGAAGAGCGCGACCAGCCCCCACGGGAA
Organism: Acidimicrobiia bacterium; assembly: GCA_029210695.1. NCBI lineage: Bacteria > Bacillati > Actinomycetota > Acidimicrobiia > Acidimicrobiia bacterium. The sequence goes on along the minus strand of JARGFH010000003.1, from coordinate 59,380 downwards.
CGCATCTGCCTCTGCGGTCTCACCGACGACGACCGGCAGGCGACCGAGATCGTTCTGCACATAGTCGATGACCGCAACGATCTCCTCGTCCGTGAGATTCTGCGCCGGCATGGAGCTGTTGTAGGTGACACCATTGACCACGATCTCACCCGTCCGGCCGTTGCGGATAACGTCCTCGACGTAGGCCGCGTCCTCAACATGAGGATTCGGATACAACGGCGGGAAAACGCTGGAGCCTTCCCCGTTCGGTTGGTGGCAGGCGAAGCACACCGAGTCATACACGGCCTGGCCGGCCACGTTGACCTCCCGAGATTCAGTCGGTGTCGTCGACTCCACGGTCTGCTCCTGCGCTCCGGCGACCGCTCCTATGCCGAAGAGCACGGCAAACGCCAGAACCGCGATGACACTTCTCTGGGTTGTCCTCGCTGCCGGCATCCATATCCCTCCTGCTCGCGGGTGCGATGAGTCGACCCGGCGATCATAGATGGCGATTTCAGGTCGCGAGTCCGGTCCGGTCAATTGACAACGCCGCGGGCCTCTTCACCCCATCCAGGAAGTCATCGGGTGGCGGTTGATCGACTCCCAGACGTCCCGCCATCCCTCGGCAGCCCGGTTGGCCCGCGCTACTTCGAAACCGATGAGCTCCCCCGCCGCCAGGGCCTGGGATGGATGGCGACGCCGGAGCCAGGCGGCGGCGACCACCGCGTCCTGATGTTCGCCGAGCACATCCTGCAGTTCGGAGAGGCGAACGGCAAAGAGCTCCGCATTCGCCCCGACCACCGGAATCAAGGCCTCCGCGGCATACCGGGTCCGCTTCGCCAGGATCCGGACGCTATGCAGTTCATCCGGTGACGGCAGCTCGGGGAGTTGACCGACTGCGGCTACCAGGACTCGCCAGGGTTTGCGCGCCAACTTCAAGAGAGTGGGATCGACCGGTTTCCCTGCCAGTTTGGTGACGTGAGGTGCGTTGGCCGCCGCCACCAAACGATTGAGCAGAGAGAGAAACCAATCCTCCCGAAGCGCCTCGACAACTCGTTGGTGAGCGTCCGCTCGCTCGGCGCTCAGCGTGGCGATGATCGCCTCGGCAGCCTCTCGTTCGGGGTCAGGAACGTCCTCCAGCAGAAGCGCCAACCGGAGCTTTAGCACATCGAGATCGCGCACGCTCCCCAGGAGGTCGGTGAGGGCGCGGAGATCAGTCCTGAGCTGATCGGCCCAGGTCCGGTTGAGGAAACGGCGAAAGGTGCGAAGGTCGGAGCGGAGACGCCTGATGGCCACCCTGGCCTGGTGCACCCCCTCCGGATCCTCGTCGAGAATGACGGCCGGGCAGTGGTCCAAGAAACGGCGCACCGATCTGGCGATGGCACCATGAACGATCTCGGTTACGGCCGGCGCCGCTCCGGGTTCCCAGACCGGTACCACGGCCTCCGGCACCGCCGACATTCCCACCGCACGAGCAAGCTTGGGAATTGCGATCACTCCACCTGCGCCCAACTGCCTGAGTCGCGCAACCACCGGACCGAGCACGGAAACCGGCGCCCCTTCCGCCAGCTCGATCTCGAGTTCCCGAAACTCCACATGCGCCCGGCCCTTCGCGGCTGATTCCACCTCGTCGAAGACGATTTCAGCCAGATCGACTCCGGCGTCGTCACGAAGGGCAAATGTCTGACGGGCCGTCGACAATCGCGCGACGGGCAGCACCGGGGCCGAGCGAGCGGCGGAACGAGTCAGGTCGAGCACACCAGCCGGAATGCTCCCTTCAGGACCGTCGAACGGTATCTCGATCCGCTGCAAAAGCTCGGGTCGATCGGACGGCTGCGCCAGCTTGACCATCCAACCCTCCCTGAACCGCAATGAGATTCCGCTGCGGAGCAACCGGAAATCGGTGGTGTCGTAATACTCGGCATCAAGAGCCACCGACTCGAGGAGCTCGAGCTGCCAAGGGCCGAGCCGCCCGCTGAGCGCAGAAGAATCAAAGGCATCTCCGACGGCGAGCTTCAGCTCACGCTCGAGCACGTTCACCTCGTACGTTCGATTGCCAACTCCTGGAGGCGAAGATGCGCATTCACTCCGCCCCCGGCCGCGACTTTGCTCCATTTGCCGTCCGGGTGAAGTTCCCATGCGAGCTGATCATCGGCGAAGAGGATCTCGAAGATCTCGTCGAGGCGGTCGTGGTGGGTTGGGTCACCGATCGGCACAACCACCTCAACCCGGCGGTCGAGGTTACGCGGCATGAGATCCGCGGAACCTATGAGGTAGTCATACCCTCTTTCATGGGTGCCAAACCGGTAAATCCGCGAGTGCTCGAGATACTTGCCGACCAGCGACCGGACAGTGATATTTTCGGATCTGCCTTCTACTCCTGGTCGCAAGCAGCAGATTCCTCGCACGATCAGGTCAACGGGCGTGCCTTTCTGCGAGGCCTTGTAGAGCTCACGAATCATGCCACCGTCGACGAGTGAGTTCATCTTCATGACGATGTGGCCATCCTCGCGTTTGGCCTCCCGGCGGATGAGCCTGATCATTCGGTCTCGAAGCGTGATCGGCGAGACCAGGAGTTTGCGATAGTCGACCTGTTTGCTGTATCCCGTCAAGTAGTTGAAGAGGTCGGAGAGGTCGGCTCCGATCTCGGGATCGGCAGTCAGGAGCCCGATGTCCTCGTAGATCCTGGCGGTCTTGTCGTGGTAGTTCCCGGTTCCCACATGTGAGTAACGCCGAATCTCGTCACCGTCGTCACGCACGACCAGGGTTGTCTTGGTATGCGTTTTGAGCCCTACGAGACCATATACGACGTGGACGCTCGACTCCTCGAGGCGCCGGGCCCATTCGATGTTGGCTCGCTCGTCGAACCTCGCCTTGAGTTCGACCAGTGCCACCACCTGTTTGCCTGCTTCGGCCGCGGCGATGAGCGAGCGCATCGATGGGGATTCGGCAGAGGTTCGATAGAGGGTCTGCTTGATGGCCAGCACCTTCGGATCGTTGGCCGCCTGGTTCACCAACTCCTCGACGGAGGCGGCAAACGAGTCGTATGGATGCTGCACGAAGATGTCACCCTCGCGAATCCGATCGAAGATGTTCATCCGTTCGCCGGGAATCGAGGCCAGCTGGCGAGGAGTGACCCAGACGTAGCGATCCCATTTCAGGTCGGGACGCTCCAGATCGTAGAGACCCCAGAAACCGGTCATATCGAGCGGCCCCTCCGTAACGTATACCTGCTCCGGGGCGATGTTGAGTTCGCGGACCAGCAACCCGAGCGAATCATCTGTGATGCCGGGCTCGACCTCGAGGCGAACGACCCGGCCGAGTCGCCGCCGACTGAGTTCGCTCTCGATGAACTCGAGCAGATCGTCGGCCTCTTCCTCCTCGATGGTGATGTCGGCGTTGCGGGTCACGCGGAAGGCGACGTGCGAGACGATCTCCATGCCGGGGAATAGGAAGTCGAGATGGGCTGCAATGACTTGCTCGAGGGCGATGATCTGTTCACCGCCCGGGAGAACCAGGAAGCGCGGCAGGATCGGCGGAACCTTGACCCTGGCGAACCGGGACTTCCCGCTCGACGGATCCCGCACCGTGACCGCCAGGTTGAGCGACATGTTGGAGAGGTACGGAAACGGATGACCAGGGTCGACAGACAAGGGAGTTACCACCGGGAAAACCCTGGTGTGGAACTGGACGGTCAAGAACGCTTTGTCGGCGTCGCTCAGCTCCTCCCACGAACGGAAATGGACACCCTCCTTTGCGAGTCCGGGGATGATCTCCTCGCGCAACACGGTGTCGACACGCACATACATCTCCTCGACCCGCGCACGAATCGCCCGGAGCTGCGATATCGGATACATGCCACCCTGGGCGGGCCGTCGAACGCCGGCCGCAACCTGCTCGAGGATCCCGGCCACGCGGATCTCGAAGAATTCGTCGAGGTTCGTTGTGAAGATGGCAAGGAACTTGATCCGCTCGAGGAGAGGCGTGTCCGGATCCTCGGCAATATGAAGGACTCTGGAGTTGAAGTCGAGCCAGGAAAGCTCACGATCGATATATCTGGTGCTCGGTTTCATAGGTCGCTGCCTACGCTAGCCGAGCCGGAATCCCCTCCCGTTCTGGCGTCAGGAACCCGCCACAATTGCGCGCTTTTTGACGCCAGAAGGGTCAGATCACCTGGGATCCGGCCATCCAGACCTGCTCGACTCGTCGTCCGAGGGTGTCGAACTCGAACGGATCGCCGCCGACCACTACTAGATCGGCGACCTTGCCGGCTTCGACCGTCCCCAACTGGTCGGCCATCCCCATGAGTTCGGCGGCGGTCCTGGTCGTGGCCGTGAGCGCCGCGAGCGGCGTCATCCCGCCTTCTACCATCAGCGTCAGCTCTTCGAGGTTGTCGCCGTGCGGTGTGACGCCGCTGTCGGTTCCCATTGCGATCTTCACACCGGCCTGCACGGCCCGCCTGAATGAATCTCGGTGCGCTTCGACCACCTCCTCAGCCTTGCGGATCGACGCCTCCGGAATCTGAGCGCCGGCCTCGACAGCCTTGGTAACACCTCGCGGAGCGACAAGAGTCGGAACCAGGAACGTGCCGCGTTCGAGCATCATCCCGATCGCTTCATCATCGAGATAGATCCCATGATCGATCGAGCGGATCCCGGCCCGGATAGCGTTCTTGATGCCGTCCGTCGCCTGGGCGTGGGCCATCACCCAGAGGCCGGCCGCCGACGCCTCGGCGACCAGCATCTCGAGTTCTTCGAGACTGAAATGTGCATGGGTCGGCTCGTCGCGCGGTGACAGCACTCCCCCGGACGTCGCCACCTTGATGACGTCTGCCCCTGCTCGCACGAGTTCGCGCACTTTCTTGCGCATCTCCTCGGCTCCATCGACGATCGTCGACGGCATACCAGGGTAGGACGGCAGAAAATCGGCGCTGGCGCCGGACGGTAGCCATCCGTCGCCGTGGCCACCCGTCTGGCTGAGCATCGACAAGGCGATGTGCATACGCGGTCCGACGATGAGACCGTTCTCGACTGCCTCCTTCATGCCCAGGTCGGCGCCGCCGGCGTCACGAACCGTCGTGATCCCGGCCCGAACGGTCGCCGCCATGTTGTGCATCGCTTCGTAGTAGCGATAGGAGAAAGGTGTCTGGAGAATCTGCCAGACGTTGATGTGTGAGAGGACGAGGTGAACGTGCGTGTCGAACAAGCCGGGCAGGATCGTCTTGCCGGCGCAATCGACGGAGGAATCCGCATCGAGGCCGGGTCCCACATCGACGATCCGATCGCCTTCGACAACAACGTCCGCAAGGCCGAGCGACTCACCGTCGAAAAGGTGCCCTCCACGAAACAGCGTTCGCACGCTCAGGCTCCGATACCGTTCTTGAGGAAGTCGACCATCGCATCACACACTTCGCGCATGCGCTTCTTAGGATCCTCCGAGTCAAGGAGTACTTTCGATGCCGACATCACGAGGTCCTGGACGAAACGCCCGGCGAGATCCCATGGAAGGGCTCGCATCTCGCCACCCATCACCCCTCCTCGGTAGATCCTGGCATATTCCTTCGAGAGGTCGGCATGCGCGGAGAGGATCCGCTGCTGCGTCTCGTCGGACAGGCGGGGTACCTCTCGATGCAGCAGGAGACCCAGCGTCGGGTCCGTCACGACCCACTCCGTCAAACTAACGGCCAGACCGGCCAGCTGATCGAGAAAAGAGGCGGAGGCGTCGACCTGTTCGGCCATTTCACGGAACACCTGCGGGAGAGTTTCGTCCACAAGCGATGCCAGCAAGTCCTCCTTGTCTTTGAAATACTCATAGAGCGTCGTGCGCCCGATGCCCACGGAAGCAGCAATGTCGCCGAGCGCAGTTTCCCGGTAACCGTGCTCACTGAATAGCTCCTGTGCAGCCTCGAGGATCTGACCGCGGGTCAGTTCCTTGTGCTGTTCGATATTGCCCGCACGAATCCTTGGCATCGTTCCTCCGGCGACTCAGTGTACGACCCCTCCACGCGTCTGCCCACCGACACACCGGGGCTACGATGTCGCATGGCGGCTCGCGAGGAGGATCCATGCCCGCCACGGCAGTTCTAGGAGTTCAGTGGGGAGACGAGGGAAAGGGTCGGGCAACCGACTACTTCTCGGAGACGGCGGACTACGTCGTTCGGTACCAGGGTGGCAACAACGCCGGTCATACGATCATCGTCGGAGATCAGCGGCTGGCTCTCTCGCTCATCCCCAGCGGAGTCCTGTACCCCCAGGTGATTCCCGTGATCGCCTCCGGCATGGTCATCGACCCGAAAGTGCTTCTAGCCGAGATCGACATGCTCGCCGACAAGGGGATCGATACGAGCCGCCTCAGGATCTCGTCGAACGCTCATCTGATCATGCCCTATCACCGCAAGCTCGATGCGATGATGGAACGCTACCTCGGGCGAAGCCAGATCGGCACCACCAAGAAAGGCATCGGACCCGCCTACACGGACAAGTACGCCCGCCACGGCATCCGGGTCCAGGATCTGTTCGACCCGAAGATCTTCCGCAAGAAGCTCGAGGTAGCCCTCGAAGAGAAGAACAAGATCTTGACCAGGATCTACAACCAGCTCCCGATGGATCCGGGTCCCATCGCCGACGAGTACCTCGCCTACGCCGAGCGGCTCCTGCCGCTCGTCAGTGACACCTCCCTGCTGCTGTGGGAAGCGATCCGGGACGGCAAGGAAGTCATCTTCGAGGGGGCCCAGGGGACGTTGCTCGACATCGATCACGGAACGTACCCGTTCGTCACATCGTCCAGCCCAACGGCCGGGGGTGTGCTGACGGGCGTTGGCATCGGACCAAAGGACGTCCATCGAGTAGTCGGGATTGCCAAAGCCTATATATCCCGCGTTGGAACGGGCCCGTTCCCCACCGAGCTCGAAGATGAGGTCGGCGATCGAATGGTGGAGATCGGCGGCGAGTTTGGAACGGTCACCGGCCGCCGCCGCCGATGCGGGTGGCTGGACCTCGTCGCCCTCCGCTATGCGGTTCGAATCAACGGCCTTACCGATTTGTTCCTCACCAAACTCGACGTGCTCTCCCACTTCGACACCCTCAAGGTGGGCTTGGCCTACACCTCCGCAGGAGAGCGGCATGACGAGTTCCCGCGCCAGCAGCGGGTCCTCTACGACTGCGTCCCCGTCTATCAGGAGTTTGCGGGCTGGGGCACCGACATCACCGGGGTCCGCCACTACCACGAGTTGCCGCAGGAGGCCCGCAACTACATCGAGTTCATTGAATCGAACATCGGAGTTCCGATCCGGTGGATTTCAGTGGGCCCTGAACGCCAGCAGTTGGTGGAGAAGACGTGAAGGTCCTGCTCGTCGGAGGTGGGGGCCGGGAACACGCACTCGGTTGGAAGATCACGCAAAGCCCGCTCGTTCATGAGCTGATTTCGCTGCCCGGCAATCCGGGGCTGGCCGGCCTCGGCAGCACCGTCGAGGGAATCGACGCCACCGACGTTGGTGCAGTAGCCCACATGGCAGAGGCACAGCAGGTCGACCTCGTGGTAGTCGGCCCGGAAGATCCGCTGGCAGCCGGGTTGGTCGATGCCCTGGCCGGAAGAGGGATTGCGGCCTTCGGCCCGTCGAAGGCGGCCGCCCGCTTGGAGGGTTCGAAACAGTTCGCCAAAGCGATCATGGATCGCGCCGGCGTTGCAACCGCCGCCTGGCAGGCTTTCTCCGAACGCGACTCAGCCCTCACCTACCTGGCCGGGATGCCCGGTCCCTTCGTCGTGAAAGCAGATGGTCTGGCGGCGGGCAAGGGCGTGCTCGTAACGGAAGACCGGAGTGCGGCCGGCGCCTGGGTGGACCGCTGCCTCAACGGGGATTTCGGGGCGGCGGGTCACACGGTTGTCATCGAGGAGTTCCTCGACGGCCCCGAGTTGAGTGTCTTCGCCATCTGCGATGGGACCAACGCTCTGCCATTGGTACCGGCCCGGGATTACAAGCGCCTCGCAGATGGAGATGCCGGTCCCAATACCGGCGGCATGGGCTGCTACTCGCCCGTCGATGGGCTTCCAGACGGGATCGTCGAGCATACGATGACGCAGGTCATCGACCCGGTCCTCCAGACCATGGCCGCCGACGGAAATCCGTACGTGGGTTTCATCTACGCAGGACTCGTTCTGACTGCCGACGGACCCAAGGTGCTCGAGTTCAACTGCCGGCTCGGCGATCCTGAGACGCAGGTCGTGCTGCCCCTGATGGAGGACGATCTGATGGAGTTGCTCCTTGCTTCGCTCGATGGGAGCTTGAGCATCCGAACGGTCACCTGGTTCGAGGGAGCAGCAGTCAACGTTGTTCTGGCCGCCGACGGCTACCCGGAGGCGCCACGAAAGGGCGATCCAATCTCGGGCATCAACGCCGCGGCCGCAGACGAAGGTGTGCTCGTTTTCCACGCGGGCACGGCGATCGACGACGGTCGGATAATCACCGCTGGCGGCCGGGTGCTGAATATCGTCGGAACCGGGCCGAACACCGAGACCGCCCGCCAACGGGCATATGCGGCAGCCGCCAAGGTCACGTGGGCCGGCCGGCAGTTCCGCCGGGACATCGCAAGCGCCAAATGAGTACCGGGCATTTAGGACTGGCACGAGATGAATCCGTCAAGCGGGGAGAGGTGAGACGATCATGAGTCGCGTGGCAATCGTGATGGGGTCGGGCAAGGACCGGCCCATCATGGAAAAGGCAGGCACCACACTCGACCAGTTCGACGTCGGATGGGACATGCGGGTGCTATCTGCTCACAAAACACCGGACGACGCCATCGAATTCGCCTCGAATGCCTCCAACACCTATTCCGTGATCATCGCCGGAGCCGGCAAAGCTGCCCACCTGGCCGGCGTGATGGCCGCCAAGACGACGCTGCCGGTGATAGGGGTCCCGCTCTCTGCCTCCCTCGACGGCATGGACGCACTCCTCGCCACGGTGCAGATGCCAACGGGAATCCCGGTTGCCACGGTGGCGATCGATGGCGCTACCAACGCGGCGTTGCTGGCCATCGCCATCCTGGCGCTCGGCAATCCACGGCTGGACGCCAAGCTGAAGGAGTACCGGGAAGACCTGAGACGAGCGACGTTGCGCGGCTAGAGCTCCGCTTGATTCGCCCGGGTTATTGACTACGTGTGGCTCACACTCGCTTGACAAGCTCCGTCGCCAGGTCGCCCCTTCTCTCCACGACAACATCGTCGAGGTCCAGCCAACCGGCCATGAGGTGAAGTTCTTCGGCAAGGGCCGAGGCAATGCGGTCATGATCTCGACCATCCTCGGCGAACGATCCGCGAACCAGCAATTTCCCGGCCGTCCGATCGGCCTTCAAGTCAACGCGACCTACCAGTTCGTCTCCTAGCAGGAAGGGATAGACGTAGTAGCCGAATATGCGTTGCGGCTCTGGCACATAGATCTCGATCCGGTAATGGAAGCCAAAGAGCCGTTCTGTGCGCTCCCTGAACCAGATGAGCGAATCGAACGGACTGATCAAGGCGGCGGCGTCGATGGCCCGCGGCACCGGCGTACCCGGCACCTTGTAGGCGGGCTTGTCCCACCCTTCGACCGTAACTTCTTCCAAGGCCCCCGATTCTGCCAGCTCTGCGATACGAGGGCGGGCAGCCGGCATGCGAATGCGGTAGTAGTCGGCCAGGTCTGCTGCAGTCGCAATCCCGGTCGAGGCGGCGGCCATCAAGAGCAGTTGCCGTTGCGCCTCCTCCGTACCCGGCGACTCCAGCGCCAGGATCTCCGCCGGAAGAACACGTTCGGGTAAGTCGTAGTAGCGGGTGAAGTTGCGCCGCTCGGCAATCGCCAACTTGCCCGTGGCGAAGAGGAACTCGAGAGCGATCTTTCCCTTGCCGTAGCCCCACCACGGACCGGTCCGCTTCCCGGGGTCTTCGAGATCAGAGACCGTGATCGGACCGTACTCGAGCACCTCCTGGTAAACCTGGTCCAGGTATTCCGGGTGTTCCTCCTTCAAGGCACGCACCCGGTGCCACGGCCGGATTGCCTCCATCCGGTGTCGCAGCAGGGGATAGTGGACACTCGGTAGAAACGATGCTTCGTGCCCCCAGTACTCGAATAGCTCGCGCCGCCCATAGGCGCCCTCATCGATCAGAGGGTGACCGTATGGGCCGAATCGGGAGAACATCGGCATGTAGTGCGCCCTGACGGCCACATTGACCGAGTCGATCTGCAGCACACCCACATCGGCAAAGAAGCGACGAACATGCCGAACGTCAACCCGGTCGAGCGGGCGCCGTCCTCCGAACCCTTGCGCGGCGAGGGCGACCCGCCGGGCCTGTGCCATGCTGAGAGACCTCACAACGCCAACCCGGTGATCTCATCACCTGGATTCGTTTCGGTGTTGACGACGATCATCAAGCCGGCCCCTGTCCCGAGTAGGCCGCACTCTATTCGCGAGTCGCGAGTCGCGACTCGCGAGTCCCGAGTCGCGACTCGCGCTCGTATGGGATCATGTGGCCATGATTCCTCGATACTCGCTACCAGAGATGTCCGTCATCTGGTCGGAAGATCACAAGTTCGAGATCTGGCAGGAGGTCGAGACGCTGGTCGTCGAGGCGTGGGTAGAGCTTGGAGTGGCACCGGCGGCCGCGGCGAGAGCCCTTCGGGCAGCCCCACCGGTGGATTCGGCGGCGGTGACGGAGCGCGAGAAGATAACGAACCACGACGTCGCAGCCTTCGTCGACATCCTTGCCGAGTCGGTATCCACCGGCGGCGAGTGGATTCACTACGGGCTCACATCGTCCGATGTGCTCGATACCGCCAACGGGGCAAGGATGGTCGAGGCAGCCGACCTCCTGGTCAAACGAATTGGGGGGCTCTTTGACGTCACCAAAGCTCTGGCGACAGAGCATCGCCATACGGTCATGCTCGGGCGGACCCACGGGATCTGGGCGGAGCCGACCACGTTCGGCCTGAAACTCGCCACCTGGGCCTTCGAGCTGGCGCGGGACCATGAACGGATGTTGCGCGCCCGATCGGCAATAGCGGTCGGCAAGATAAGCGGGGCGGTCGGTACATATGCGCATACACCTCCGGCAGTCGAGAAGTCCGTGTGTAACCGGCTCGGATTGCGGGTGGAACCGGCCTCTTCACAGATCACTCACCGCGACCGGCACGCCGAGTTCCTCCAGACAATCGCGCTGACCGGCGCCTCGATCGAGCGCTTCGCAACAGAGATCCGGCACCTCCAGCGAAGCGAGGTCGCCGAAGCACGCGAGTCGTTTGGAAGGGGCCAGAAGGGCTCCTCTGCCATGCCGCACAAGCGCAACCCGATCCTATCCGAACGGATGACCGGCATGGCCAGGCTCCTGCGTGGATATGCGCAAGTAGGCCTCGAAAATGTGGCGTTGTGGCACGAACGCGACATCAGCCATTCCTCGGCCGAGCGGGTCATACTCGCCGACGCTTGCCTGGCCCTCGACTACATGCTGGCCAAGTTCACAGATCTCATCGCCAATCTCGTGGTTGATACCGACCGGATGCTGGTCAATCTGGGTGGAACACATGGCCTTGTTTTCAGTCAGGCAGTTCTGCTCGCCCTCATCGAAACAGGGATGACACGAGACGACGCCTACAGAATCGTGCAGCGCAGCGCCATGCGGAGCTGGGACGAAGGAGCCGAACTCGAGGAAACCCTCGCCGCCGATCCCGAGGTGCCACTGACAGATGCTGCTCTGGCCGTCTGCTTCTCAACCGACCGGTTCCTGCGCAATGCAAGCGTCGTTTTCGAGCGTCTCGAGGCATTGGATCTGGCCGGCCAACCGCTCGAAGCCGGCGGCTCATAGCGAGTGGCGATTGGGTGCCCGTGCCACCGACCGACGGACGGACGGGGGCTGCGACTAGCCTCGGCCCTGTGAAGAAATACAGACATGCTCTCACGCTGGCCGCCACCTCTTTGACGTTGGCGGCGTGCAGCGCGGTCCCCAAGGCACTGCGCCCCAACACGTTCACCGGCTTCTTCGGCCTCATTCACCTCCTTGTGATCATCTGGGCCGTCGTCGACATCGTCGGTTCCACGAAGAAGTCCTCTGGAACGAAGGTCCTCTGGATCCTCGTGGTTGCCTTCGCTCCACTCCTCGGGCTCATCTTCTACATCGTGGCGGGCCGCGAGAAGTAGATCGGGAATCAGAGCTCTGCGGTTTGGTTCTGGCGCAGAGCCGCAAGAGGCCTACTGCCCGGAATCCAGAACGTTTCGGTCCCAGAGCCAGGCGGCACCTCGAACGCCGCTGGAATCGCCGTGCTGGTTCCGCAGCAGCTCGGTGTCGACGACGTCGCTGAAGACGTAGCTCCTCCATCGCTCGGCGACACGTTCGTAGAGCATGTCCACGTTGGAAAGGCCGCCGCCGAGCACCACGACGTCGGGGTCCAGCACATTGATGACCACAGCCAGACCGGCGGCGAGGCGCTCGACATACCGGTGCATCGTGGCCACAGCTCCCGAGTCACCGAGGCCGGCAGCCTCCACTATTGCCTCCGGTACCAATTCGGCTCCAGTTGCTCGAGCGTGGTCGGCCGCCAGTCCCGGCCCGGATAAGTACTTCTCGATGCAGCCGGACCTGCCGCAGTAGCAGTCGATCGGCTCGACGGGATCAGCCTCACTGGGAGGAAGCGGATTATGACCCCATTCGCCTGCGATGGCGTTGGGGCCATGCAGCAGGTGCCCGTTGATCACCACCCCTCCTCCGACTCCGGTGCCGAGGATCGCTCCAAAGACGGACGCCCGGCCCGACCCTGCTCCATCGGTAGCCTCAGAGAGAGCGAAGCAGTCTGCATCGTTGGCAAGGCGAACAGGCCGACCCAGCGCATCTTGCAGATCCTGGTCCAGAGCCTTGCCGAGCAGCACCGTCGAGTTGGAGTTCTTAATCAAACCAGAGGCAGGCGAAATGGTGCCGGGATGGCCAACGCCGACTGTTCCCTCAGCGCCGACTTCATGTTCGACTTCGTCAACGAGGTCGGCGATGGCTGCGACGATCGCTCTGTAGTCCGACCGGGGCGACCACCTTCTACGACGTACCAACTCCTCACCGGTGCTGCCCAGCGCGATTGCTTCGATCTTCGTTCCACCGAGGTCGATTCCGATGCGCACCATGACCCCCTCGACTCTACCGGTAGACGTCCGACGCCCGTATGCTCAGTGAATGCCATCCGAGCTCACCAGCGAGTTGCGCACCGTCGTGTTCGGACGGGCTTCCATCCTCGACGGCATCGTTCCTCCCATCATCTTCGGAGTCGTGAACGCGCTGACGGGTGTTCGGATGGCGGCGCTCGCCGCCCTCACAACATCAATTCTCATCGTCCTGGCCCGCCTGCTGCGAGGGCGCTCCGTCAAGTTCGCGCTGGCAGGCTTCGTCGGGGTCCTCATCGCGTCTCTCGCGTCTATCTGGAAGGGCCCAGACGGTTTCTTCCTACCGTCGATCATCTCGGGCGCAGCTACCGCCGTACTGATCGTCATCAGCATCATCGCCCGGCGCCCCTTCGTTGCCTGGACCAGCTGGCTGGCGAGAGACTGGCCGATCGACTGGTACTGGCATCCACAGGTCCGGCCGGCTTATACAACGGTTTCGTGGATGTGGGCCGCCTTCTTCGCAACGCGGTCGGTCGGACAGTGGCTCACGCTCGAGAACACGGGCACGGCCACGACGTTTCGAGTGGTGGCCGGGTGGCCTGCGCTGCTCGTCTTGCTCGTGGCGACATACATCTGGGGACGTCGCCTCCTCACCCGGTTGGCCGGACCTTCGGTGGAGGAGTTCGCCGCCGCCGCTCCACAACCGTGGACCGGGCAGAAGTCGGGGTTCTGAGCCCTAGCCGGCAATGGGCGGATACACATCCGCCAGGGCGTCGGTGAATGAGCTGGTGGGAAGCAGCACTGCCGCCCCGGCCGGCGTTCGGTAGTTGTCGTAGATGATGGAGACGCGGCTGAGCGACTCAGGATCGATGTTCCTGTACCTCCACGCCAGCGAAACGGCGTCTCCGATCGAGAACCGCTTGTCGAGCCGAACGAAGTCGGCCAGTTGATTGGCGATCTCACCGACCGCAGACAGCGACTTGTACCCGCTCAGCTTGCCGAGCAGTTGGATGAGCACCGCTTGCTGATGGTCCTGCCGGGTGAAATCACTAGCCCCGATCGACTGCCATGAGCCATCGATCAACTGCTGGGTTCGGCGGGACCGGACCCAGGCCAGCGCCTGTGTTCCATCGGCCTGCGTGCAGCCGGCGTTGAGGTAGAGCTCCGCTTTGAAGTCGCGGGTCGGGTTTTCAACACAGACTTCGATACCCCCGAGGGCATCGATCACTTGCCGGAACCCGGAGAAGTTCACCTGTACGAAGTGATCCACCGCGATGCCGGTGAAATCCTCCACGGTGAGCGAGAGAAGCTCGGGCCCGGTGGCAACCCCCCGGCATCCCCCCAGGGCGGCATTGATTCGCGAGTAGCTGTCCGTGCACAGGCTCGGCAGATAAAGGTCGCGGGGAAGGCTGGCCAGAATCGGCGGCGACCCGTCCGACGGCAACAACACCAGAATGATGACATCGGCCAGTTGACCACTCAGATCGACGCCCGCCAGCAAGAACGATGTGAACAGCTCATCCGGCAGCGCAGGGCTGCGCATGAAGGGAAACCTGGGGTCATCTTCGACCGGTTCGAGTACGAACCCATTGCTCGATTCCACGCCGGCATCTGGCAATGCGACCGGCTCATCGTCCTCGCTCAGCTGCGATTCGAGGACCGCCAGATCCTGCTGGGCCTGGGCCGTGTCGGCCTCCGTCATGGCACCGAGCCGATCGCGCGCCGCGCCGGGATCGAACTCGTCTCGCTCGATCGACCAGTAGGCCAGACCAACGCGCATACCGGCCACCGCCACAACGAAGACGGTGCCGAGGACAATCGAAAGAAATAGGCGAACGGTTCGGGAGTGCATCCTCGGTCTCAATGGTCGGCGACGCCGAATCCTAGACGCAACCGCCATCTCCCACACATCCCCGATCAGGCGCGGCGGATGGCGGACACCAGCTGGCGCACGACGAGAACGAGGAAGAACAGACCAACGGATGCTCCAGCGATGCTCGCTCCTGCCGCGGTATCGGCGTACCAGGTGAGCAGGAGCCCACCGGTGACCGATGCAACTCCAATCGCAACGGCGGTGACCATCATCGTCGGGACTCTGCGTACGAGCAGCGACGCGGTAGCCGCCGGGGCGACCAGCAACCCGAATACGAGCAGGTTGCCGACCACCCGGAACGACGTCACGATGGCGAGAGTGAGCAACGCCAGCATCACGGAATGGGCCACCCGGGGCCGCATGCCCAGCACTTCGGCCTTGTCTTCGTTGAACGACAACACTAGGAACGGGCGGTAGAAGACGAGGACGGCGAGCGCGGTGGCGCAGGCAGCCAGGGCCTGGATGACGAGTTCCGCCCGCCCAACCGCCAGGATGTTGCCGAACAGGAATCCGGTGAGACTTCCGGCGAACGAGGGGGCCCTGGACATGATGATGACACCGAGGGCCAGCATGCCGACGAAGAGCAGTCCGATGGCGGTGTCCTCACTGAGGCGGGCGCGGCGATGCACATACTCGATGCCGGCGATCATGACCAGGGCGCTCAGCACAGCACCGATGGTGAGATTGAAGTCCCAGATGAATGCCAGTGCGATACCCGGCAAGACCCCGTGTGCCATGGCGTCGCCCATGAAACTCAGCCCGCGCAGTACGACCCAGGTCCCGATCAGCGACGTGGTGACAACGGCCAGAATCCCGGCCAGCAGTGCCTGGACCATAAACTCGTTGGAGAACGGATCGGTGAACCACCCAATCATTCGAATGCCCTCGCGATCGCTTCAACATCCCAGCGCATCATCTCTAGATATGTCCCGGCACCCGATCCCTGCTCGCCGAGTGCACCTGTGTATAGGGGGACGACGAGGACGGGCCGGTCAACCTGGACGCTCAACTGATCTGCCAGAGCCTGGTTTTCACCCAGGTCCGTAAACACGGCCGGTGTATCCGACGCCTCAAGGATCGTCACGATGTCGGCGAAACCCGCCGCGCTCGGCTCGACCATCGTCGTCGCTCCGGGAAGAATCGTGGCGATGATCTCGAAGTCGTATCGATCGGCAAAATACCCGAAGGCCTGGTGGCCGGTGACGAGAACTCGATCCTCCTGAGGTATTGCTGCGAGGCGAGCATCAATCCACACATCGAGATCTAGCAGTTCCTGCCGGTAGGGGGCGGCGATCTGAGCCCAATCGACGGAGGGGTCCAGACCGCGGAGCGCCCCGACCACCACGTCGACGGCCGCGGCCATTCTGGTGGGATCGAGCCACACGTGGGGATCGAGATCGCCGGACGAGCCAAGGGTCAACGGGTTGATTGCCGGTCCGACTTCCAGCACCAGCCCACCGTCCTCTGCCGCGGAAGCCAAAACGTCCTCCAGCCCCTCCTCGAGCCCAAGGCCGTTGGCAATCACAAGGTCGGCCGAGCGAATCGACGCCACCTGGCGAGCGGACGGTTCGAACTCGTGCGGATCCGCCCCGACCGGCATGATCACCTCGACGTTCGCTCCAAGTTCGGTCGCGTTCGTGACGATATCTCCCAGAATCGATGTGGTAACGACGACGGTGAAAGAAGAGCCATCGGAGGCATCAGAGGCACACGCTGAGGAGGCCAAAGCAAGCGCAAGGACGGCGCCGGTCATTCTGAGAATGAGAGTTGTTCTCATAATCATTCTACGCTACCATTTCCTCCATGAGCGCGCAACGACGACCGATTGCGGATCTTGCAGAAGAGCACCTCCGACGCTCCGGGGTACGGACAACGCGGGCTCGCCGGCTGGTCCTCGAGAAGCTCAGCCGAGAAGGCGGACCGCACACCGCCGACGAGATCAACATCCTCCTTGGTTCCGCAGTTCCCGTCTCGTCTCTCTATCGGACGCTCAGCGTGCTGTCCACGAACGGAGCCCTAGAGCGCTTCCACGACGGTGCCGGGAATGCCAGGTACGAGTTGGCAGAATGGCTCACCGGGCACCACCATCACATCACCTGCACCCAGTGCGGTACGACCCGCGATATCGACTTCGCCCAGGAGACAGAAACGACCATCCGCCGGTTCGCCGACGAGGCGGGCGCATCTGCTGGTTTCCGGGTCTCAGGGCACCGCCTTGATCTGGAGGGGCTATGCAGTCAATGCCAGTAGCCGTGCGCGGCTCCGATGTCACGCTGATTTATGGTGATCGGGTGGCGTTTCGCTCATCCGATGTGTCGATTCCGGCCGGAGCAGTGACGGCCGTGATTGGACCAAACGGATCAGGTAAGTCGACACTGCTCAATGCCATCGCCGGACTCGTTACTCTCGCGGACGGCGTCCTGGAAGTGCTCGACACCGATCCGCTCAGTGCCAGGACGCGAACCTCATATGTACTGCAGGCCACGAAGGTCAACGACCGTCTGCCCGTGACCGTGCGCGAGGTCGTCACGATGAGCCGGTACGTCGACCGGGGTGTGTTTGGGTTCATCCGCAGGCCCGATCGGGAAATCGTCGATGAAGCCCTTGAGCGACTGGACGTCGCACGCCTCTCCAGCCGGCACCTTGGTGAGTTGTCTGGTGGGGAACGCCAGCGAGTGTTCGTTGCCCAGGGACTGGCGCAGCTCGCCGACCTGCTGTTGCTCGATGAGCCGCTGAACGCCCTCGACCTCGTGTCGAGAAATCTCATTATTGAGGCGATCTTCGAGGAGCGCCGTCGGGGCCGGACCGTCGTCGCCACAACTCATGATTTGAGCGAGGCGGCCAAAGCCGATCATGTGCTCCTCTTGTCGGGTGGGGTCGTTGCAGAAGGCGCTCCGGGAGAAGTCCTGACCTCGGAGCATCTGGCCAGGGCTTACGGGATTGAGATCATCGAAGACGAGAGCGGAGCACCACTACTGGACGACTCCGCCCACAACCCGGTTGACGGGCGGCACCAGCACTTCGACCGCACCGGCCACGGGGAGCATTAGCGGCGAGCGGTTTGTTGCATGTCGTCCGTAACGAGCACGCCGACTATCCGTTACCCGGTACCCTCTGCTGGTGGCCCTCGAACAAGCCCTTCTGCGCTCCCTCCGCTGGCTGATGCTGGGGCTGGCGATCTCACCTTTCCTGCTCCTCCTTCCACAGCCGGAATCCGGGTCCCTGCTCACCTGGTCCACGCTCCATGTGGCAATGATCGTGCTGCTCGGATTCGCGACGATGATCGACCTGTCCCGCTATGTGGATCAGCCAATGTTCACGTCGATTCGCGGCGATCGCCTCCGCCGTTTCACGACTGCCGGATCGCTCGTGGCTCTGGACACCGGTGTCGTGGCGCTCGTCACGCTCGCAACGTCGGCGGCGCTTCGACTCGATCCATCGCTGCAGTTCCTTCAGCTTCTGTCGACTCTCGACATCGCCTGGTCGGTGGCGGCACTGTACTTCGGGGTTCGGTGGTTGACGGGTGAGTGGCCGGCGCGCCTGAGCGCGGGAGTTCTCTCAGTCATCTGCATCTGGTCGATCTGGAACTACCTCCGCATCGTCGGATTCTCCGACGAGGGGGGATGGCTCATCGACGGCAGCGCTCTCGTGCGGTGGGTGCTCCCTTTCGACGCGATGGCCGCGCTACTCGCTCTCGGTTCACTGGGCGCCGCGGTCCGTCAGCCGATCGCGCAGCGCAGTCCCCAGTCATAGGGTTGGAAATCGATCCGGGGCGACGTCACGGTGAAGACGCTCGCAGTTTCCTCGTTGAGCCACGGCCGGAGAGCCACCGCCACTCGCTTTGGCGAAGCTGGGAGCCAGGTGGGCATCCGGCCGGGGCGAACGAAGTCGGCTCCGTACCAGAGAAACACGCGGGACAGCAGGAGCACACCTTCGGAAGCGGATGCACCTCCCGACGAGAGGAAATGCCGCATCTGATCTTCGAGTTGCCGATCGAGGTGATCACCGTCGTAGGGTTCGCCCCGGAGGGTCGGGCAGGACACCGATCCGCAGACGATCGCCGAGTGAATTCGGGGGTCTCCGAAACGCCGGATCTTGGCATGTTCGATGGCGTCGAGGGAAAGGTGTTCGCCGGCGACGGCAACGAACGGTCCGTCAAAGGCGCCGGGCACCCGCAGTACCGATTCCTCACCTGATGTAACCGCGTCGGCCGCCAGCCGGAGTGCCCCTGCGTTGTAGAGGTTCAGCCAGAAGGCCAGTGCTTCATTGCTCGAGAGCTCATTTGGATCGACGGCGGCGAGGCCATCTATGTAGTGATCGAGTGCAGGCCGCAATCCTCCGAGGGCAGCCATCTTGCCCCGCGCCAGCGCCTCGAGCGGTGGCGACAAGGCTGAGTGATCGAAACGGCCGGTTCCGGCAGGGCGTGGTCGTGCGACGGTCAGCTGGTTGCGAAGCATCGACCAGGCGACTCGGATGGGGTTGGGGCCGTTCACAGCCCTCAACAACCGGCCGACCGGACCGATTGTTCCGTTTCTCGGCAATACAATGAATCACCACGGTCCACAGCATTGCCGAGAAAGTGCATAGAGGTTTCTGCGCAATGCACTGAATCGCCACAATCCACAGCATTGCGGAGAAAATACTGTGATGCCCGTGCGGCCGCTACCATCCCGCCGCGTGCCGGCATTGAAACACCTTGCCTCAGGCAAGGTCCGTGAAATCTACGAGATCGATGGGGAGCGGTTGCTGTTTGTGGCGACCGACCGAATCTCCGCCTACGACGTGATTCTCCCGGATCCGATTCCAGACAAGGGCCGCGTCCTCACCGGGCTCTCGCTGCACTGGTTCGGACTCCTCGAGACCCCCAACCACCTGCTGACGACGGACCTATCAGACATCGGGCCATTGACAGACCTCGAACGCAACGATCTCGCCGGTCGGGCCATGGTGGTCAGGCGGGCGGACGTCATCCCGGTCGAGTGTGTCGTACGCGGCTACCTCTACGGGTCGTCTTGGCGGGAGTACCGAGACGGCGGCGGACCGACGACCGAGCATCTGCCGGCCGGACTGGACATGGCCGACGAACTCTCCGAACCGATCTTCACGCCAGCCACCAAAGCCGCCTCGGGCCACGACGAAAACCTCACGGAAGCCGGCGCACGGCAACTGCTCGGTGACGACCTCTATGAGCGACTCAAGCGAACTTCGATCGACGTGTACCTGACGGCCGCCCGCTACGCGGCCGAACGCGGCGTGATCCTTGCAGATACAAAGTTCGAATTCGGATGGTCTAACGGCGAGTTGTTGCTCATCGATGAGGTCCTCACCCCCGACTCCTCCCGCTATTGGCCCCGGGACCGGTGGAACCCCGGCACCGTGGTGCCCTCCTATGACAAGCAGTTCGTTCGCGATTGGCTCGATTCGGTCGGATGGGACCATACGCCACCGGCACCGCGCCTCCCGGCGGACGTCATCACAGAAACAAGAGCCAAGTACACCGACGCATTCGAGAGAATCACCGGCCGTCCATTCGATACCTACCTGCTGGAGATGGGGAGATGAAAGCGACCGTCCATGTGACAAGGCGCTCCGATATCGCCGACCCCCAGGGGGCGGCGGTGCTGCGCGGCCTTCGTGATCTGGGGTTTTCTGAGGTTGCTTCCGTGCGAATCGACAAAGTGATCACCCTCGTGGTCGAAACGGCCGACGCCGATCGGGCCACGGCCGATATCGAGTCCATGTGTGAACAGCTCCTCGCCAACCCGGTAATGGAGGACTACGAGATCCGACTTCTCGGGGAGGACGGCAACGGGGCATGACGGTCGCCGTGACTGTGTTCCCGGGTAGCAACTGCGAGCAGGACGTCGTATTCGCACTCAACGATCTCGGAGTTGAAGCCGAACTGGTGTGGCACCGGGAGAAGGACCTCTCCGGGTTCAGTGGAGTTGTTCTCCCCGGTGGATTCGCCCACGGTGACTACCTTCGCACAGGAGCCATCGCACGTTTCTCACCGGTGATGGCCGAGGTCCGCCGATTGGCCGGCGACGGAGCACCGGTGCTGGGCATCTGCAACGGGTTCCAGATTCTGACCGAAGCCGGCCTTCTTCCCGGCGTACTCCTCGCCAATCGCGACCTCCGGTTCATCTGCAGGCCGGTGCACATTCGAGTCGAGTCGACTACGTCGATCTTGACCCGCTCCGCCCGGGTCGGAGACGTCCTCGAGATCCCCCTGAACTCATACGAGGGCAACTACACGATGGATCCGGCCAACCCCAGCGGCCGGGTCGTTCTGACCTATTCGGACGCGAACGGGACGGTATCCGAAGCGGCCAATCCCAACGGTTCGGCCGACAACGTCGCCGGCATCGCCGACCGCGCCGGAAACGTGGCAGGACTGATGCCCCACCCGGAACGGGCCATCGAGACGCTGCTCGGCTCAACAGACGGCCGGGTACTGCTCGAGTCATTTGGCGCCTCGGTTTGGGAGTTCGCAGCAGGAAAACCGGCGCATGTCTGACGCACGTCCCCTCCATCGGGATTTGGGAATGACCGACTCCGAATTCTCGAGCGTCGTCGGCCTGCTCGGAAGAGACCCGCGCCTCGCAGAACTGGCCATGTACTCGGTGATGTGGTCGGAGCATTGTTCCTATAAGTCGTCGCGACCCCATCTGAGCCGTTTCCCAACGGAAGCCCCGTGGGTTGTGGTCGGCCCCGGTGAGAATGCCGGCGTGGTCGATCTAGGAGATGGCTGGCTGGCTGCCCTCCGGATCGAAAGCCACAACCACCCCTCATTCGTCGAGCCCTACCAGGGGGCGGCCACCGGTGTCGGAGGCATCCTGCGCGACGTTTTCACGATGGGAGCCAGGCCAATCGCTCTGTGGGACCAGATCCGGTTCGGCCACATCGACGAACCCCGCAACCGGTACCTCTTCTCGGGTGTCGTGGCGGGCATCGCCGGATACGGCAACGCAGTCGGTGTTCCAACGGTAGGCGGGGAAGTTGCCTTCGAGGATTGCTACGACGGCAACCCTCTCGTGAACGTCATGTGCCTCGGAATCCTCCGGAGGGAACAACTCGTACTCGGAACGGCCGGCGAGGCCGGGACGATCGCCGTGTTGCTGGGCGCCTCGACCGGTCGGGACGGCATCGGCGGCGCCTCCGTGTTGGCGTCGGCGAGCTTCGCGGAAGACAGCAGTGGCAAGCGCCCATCGGTTCAGGTCGGAGATCCCTTTCAAGAGAAGAAACTGATCGAGGCATGTCTGGAGCTATACAAAGACAACCTCGTAGTGGGAATCCAGGACCTCGGAGCGGCCGGTCTGTCGTGCTCGACCTCGGAACCAGCCGCCCGGGCAGGCATGGGGATGGAAGTCGACCTGAATCGAGTCCATGTCCGCGAGCACGACATGACGCCGGCCGAGTTGCTCATGTCCGAGTCGCAAGAGCGAATGATGGCTTTCGTGCACCCAGACCAACTCGACGATGTGATGGCGGTTGCCGGAAAGTGGGAGATCGACGCTTCCATCGTCGGAGAGGTGAAGTCTGGTGGCATGTTGCGCGTATTCAAGGACGGAGATCTCGTCGCCGAGGTTCCGGCCGCCTCACTCAGCGAGGATGCCCCCACCTACGATCGCCCGTTTGGTGAACCCGGCTGGCAAGCCGATCTGTGGAGCGACACCATCGAGTTCGTTCAGTCCCCCGACATCAGAGAGAGCCTCCTGACCATCCTCGATGATCCCTCGATCGGCGATCCCTCCTGGGTATATGAGCAGTACGACCACATGCTGTTTCTCAACACCGTCGTGGGACCAGGCGACAACGGAACCCTGCTACGTATCAAGGGAACGTCCAAGGGCCTGGCGGTCTCAACAGACGGAAACGGCCGCCTGTGCTATCTCGATCCGCGCCGCGGTGCTGCCCGACTCGTGTACGAATCGGCCCTCAACGTGGCGATGGTTGGCGCCCGGCCACTAGCCGTGGTCGACAACCTCAACTTCGGAAACCCGGAGAAGCCCGACGTCATGTGGCAATTCGTCGAAACGGTCGAAGGAATCTCACAGGCCTGTGAAGCGCTCGGTATTCCGGTCATCGGCGGCAACGTTTCGTTCTACAACGAGACCAACGGCGTGGACATCTTCCCGACTCCGGTAGTGGGCATGCTCGGCCTGGCCGACCCGATGCCCGCCGAGCCTCCCAGACTCGAAGCCGGCCGGGAGGGCATGGAAGTCTGGTTGATGGGATCGAATGCGGCGGTCAACCTCGCCGGCAGCGCCTTCGAGAGGATCATGCGACGTCATGTGGGTGGCCGTCCCGGCGAGCCCGATTCGCTCGAGGCAAACGCGATCATCAATCTCGCCCGCCATCTCGCCACAGAGGGAACGGCACCCGTGCTCCACGACCTCTCGGACGGTGGATTGGCCGTTGCGATTGCGGAGATCTGCATACGGTCCGGCCTCGGCGCCCGGATCCAATATGCGGATTGGCGAGCCCTGTTTTCCGAGGACCCCCACCGGTTCCTTGCCGTTGCCGACCCCGAAGCAGCCGGTTCCATCCGCGCGGCAGCCGCAGATTCCGGGGTAGTCGCACAAAGAATCGGATCATTGGGTGGGAAGACAATTGAGTTCTTTGGCGATGGGGACGTCGAGACCTCGATCGGCCTCGGCGAGGCGACGGAGGCGTGGCGGAACGCCATCCGCGGTCGAATGGAGCCCCAAACGGCAACGAGTACCGGGTCCTGAGTACCAAGCAACGAATGGGTCCTACACTCGGCGATAGCGTGGAATCGACCTTCGAAAGCACTCCCGGTGAAGAATGCGGTGTATTCGGCGTATACGCGCCCGGACAGGACGCCGCTCACATCATCTCCTTCGGGCTCTTTGCTCTGCAGCATCGCGGGCAGGAGAGCGCAGGCATTGCGGCCTCGGATGGTCAAACTACGACGGTGTTCAAAGACATGGGGCTCGTGTCACAGGTCTTCGATGAGACCAACCTCGCCGGCCTCCCCGGACACCTCGGAATCGGCCACACCCGGTATTCGACGAGCGGTTCTACGGTCTGGGAGAACGCTCAGCCGGCCTATCGCCAGGTCGAACACACGGGTATCGCCCTCGGTCACAACGGCAACCTGACCAACACCGTGGAGTTGGCGGCCAAACTCGGAGACGATTCCAGCACCACCGACTCGATGTTGATGCTGGACGCTATTGCAAGGGCAATCCAGGACGGAAGATCCGATGGGCGCCAGCTCGAACGAGCGCTCATGAGCGTCCTCCACCAACTCGAAGGTGCATTCTCGCTCGTGATCATGGATCAGGGGCATCTCGTCGGCGTTCGCGATCCGCACGGATACCGGCCGCTCTGCTTGGGTTCGCTCCCGGAGGGCGGCTGGGTCCTCGCCTCGGAGACTGCGGCCCTCGATCTGGTCGGCTCCACGTTCGTACGAGATATCGAAGCCGGTGAGATGGTCGTTATCGACGCCGGTGGCGTCCGCAGCTTCCAACCCTTCGACTCGGTCGACCCCCGTCTCTGCATATTCGAGTTCGTCTACTTCGCAAGACCGGACAGCAATCTCTACGGCCAGAGCGTCCACGGCGCTCGCCAACGGATGGGAAGGAAACTGGCAATCGAGTCACCAGTCGAGGCGGACGTTGTCGTCCCCGTGCCCGAGTCCGGCATTCCGGCCGCCCAGGGCTTTTCCGCCGGGAGCGGAATCCCCTATGCCGACGGTCTGGTTAAGAACCGTTATGTCGGCCGGACGTTCATTGAACCGACGCAGATGTTGCGGGACCGCGGCATCAGACTCAAGCTCAACCCGATCCCTGAGAACCTGGCCGGCAAGCGAATCGTGCTGGTCGACGACTCGATCGTTCGCGGGAGCACCACCCGCCAGCTTGTGAAGATGGTTCGGGAAGCGGGGGCGACGGAGGTCCACCTTCGCGTCTCTTCCCCACCATATCGGTGGCCGTGCTTCTACGGCATGGACACGTCCGATCGATCGCGACTGCTGGCCGCCCAGCTATCCGTTGATGAGATCAGGGAGTTCCTCGATGCCGATTCGCTCGCCTACCTCTCACTTGGCGGGTTGGAGGAATCGGCCGGTGGAACTGGTTTGGGTTTCTGCAACGCCTGCCTGAGTGGCAACTATCCCACTCCGGTTGCCGGCCTGAACGACAAGTTCGCACTGGAGCAACGCTGATGGCGACGTATCGGGAGGCGGGGGTCGACCTCGAGCAAGCCGAACGGTTTGTGGCCGGAATCTCCGAGTCCGTCACGGCGACCTGGGGACCAAACGTCGTGGGAGGTTTCGGCGGATTCGCGGCCGGAGTGACGATTCCGGCCGGATACACCAATCCGGTGTTGATGATGAGTACGGATGGGGTCGGGACCAAGCTCGAGGTCGCCCGCCGCACCCGCCGGTACGAAGGTGTAGGCCATGATCTGGTCGCCATGTGCGTCGATGATCTTGCCGCCGTCGGAGCCCGCCCCATTGCGTTCACCGACTACCTGGCGGTAGGGCGTATCGATTCGGACCGGGATCGCCTCATCGTGAGTTCGGTTGCGCACGCTTGTGTCCTGGCCGGCTGCGCACTCGTGGGCGGCGAAACCGCCGAACACCCGGGTATCGTCGATTCCGACCATGTCGATCTGGCCGGGGCGGCTCTTGGGGTCGTCGAGAGCGGAAAAGAGATCACCGGTACATCGGTCGCGGCCGGCGACACAATTATCGGGGTGGAGAGCCCGAACCTTCGCTCGAACGGATACTCACTGGTACGCAAGATCCTGGGGTCCCGGTCACTCGATGATCCGTTCCCGGGGGAAGACGGCTCGATCGGCGAGGTTCTCCTGTCGCCATCCGTCATCTATGCGCCGGCTGTTCTCGAGGCGGCAACCACCGGATTTGTGCGCGCCTTCGTTCATGTAACCGGAGGAGGGATCTCCGGCAATCTCCTCCGCGTCCTTCCGGAAGGTCTGTGCGCCGATATCGACATGAACTCGTGGGAACGGCCAAATGTGTTCGGGGTGGTCCAGGAGTGGGGAGGCATCTCAGAAGACGAGATGTTCCGGGTGTTCAATATGGGAATCGGCTATCTGGCCATCGTCGCTCCAGGTGAGGTCGAGGCCGTCGTCGCCGCCTTCGACGCCCACGGGCACTCGGCCCGTGCGGTCGGACGCGTCGGCCCGGGGCCAACGCAGGTCCGGTTGCGCAACTAGGCCGGCCACTCGAGGATCTCCACCCGGGAAGGTCAACTGCCGAACCGGCGAGCGAGATAGGCTGGTCCTAGCACCGAGAGGACAACGTGAGCTTCCGAATCGGCACTGCGCTGCTATCGCTGGCCCTGGTCGCTGCCGCTTGTAGCGGGGCGTCGAGCACGACGTCCACAACGAGCGGGCGGGCGGCGGCGACATCAACCACCGCCACGTCGGGGCACACGGACACGACGTCTCTGTCAACTACGACGTCGACCGTCGCTCCGACGACAACCACCACTACTGCCCCACTCCTCGACACCTTCCTCGTCGCCGGCAAGACCTGCATGCTCGGCTGGTCGGACGGACCTAGCGGCAACTGGTCCAATGAAGGCGTACCACCCGTGACCGGGGGTGAGGAATACCAGGTGGTGCGCCTCGACGAGCCGATCACGAACGCCTTCGGTACCGACCCCCAGCCTTGGTGCGAACCACTCGACCTGCTGAACGTCCAGTTCGATCCGCCGCTGGCCGGTGACTTCCAAGAACTCGACGCAATCGGGATTCAGACCTCGAGTGATGTCCGCCCGCATCCCATCGAGTTCCTATCCAACAGCAACGAGGCCTATGTGGAAGCGACCGCCAACCTGCTGGCCGGCAAGGTGGCGGCGGTGCCAATCATCAACAACACCCAGGTCATCCGTACTGATCTCGAGGGTGACGGAGTCATGGAGGTGATCGTGGCGGCCTCGACGGTGCCGGACGGCTTCATGGACACGGCCCCCGGCGCCTACTCGATCTTGTATCTCCGCAAGATCATCGAGGGGGACATACAGACGGCGATTCTCGGTGAGAGCATCATCACCTCGTTCGATGACCTCCCACAGAACATAATCATCTACGAAGTGGCGGCGGTGGCCGACCTCAACGGAGACGGCAAGATGGAGATCGTCGTCAACGGCCGGGTCTGGGAAGGAGCATTCCTCGAGGCCTGGGAGTACGTCAATGATGACGTCGGTCCGGTCAAGGTCCTCTCCTGTGGGTGCGGGCTGTGAGCGAATCTCCGGCTGGGGCGGCCCGGTTCGATGTGGCTCAGGCCATACAGGACTTCTATCCGGACGACGTCGCCCACTGCTACGGGTGCGGGAAACTCAACGACGCCGGCCACAAGATCAAGACCCGTCTCGATGGCGATCACACTGTGACCGACTACACCCCGGAGCCATATCACACCGCGGTTCCCGGGATCGCCTATGGGGGGTTGATCGCCTCGATCATCGACTGTCACTCAACTGGATCCGCCGCCATTTTCGCGATGCGGACAGCAGGCCGGCAGGTGGGTGACGAGGCATCGCCGCGGTTCGTCACGGCGCACCTCGGTGTTGACTACCTGGCTCCTACCCCCCTGGGTCCAATGCACCTCGTCGGAGCTGAAGTGGAATCCAAAGGTCGCAAGGTCGTCGTGGACACCGAGTTGTCGGTCGGTGGGACGGTCACGGCCAAGGGTCACGCCGTGCTCATCGAGCTGCCGGAAGGACTGCCGGGGTTCACGTCCTGACCACCCCCGGTTCGCAACTCCCGGTCCTCGAACAGCCACCCGTCGTTGGTTTATGCATGAGACGCAGGAGTTGTGGTCGGGGAACTTCTGCCTCAGCTCTTCCGGCTGGGCGGATGCTCCATCCCCATGTACGAACCGCCCGCATCGAGTTCGTCAAGCATCTGGTCAATTCGCTTGTGGCGAGTCTCAGGCCGCTTGGCGCGTCCTATCCAGGCGAGATAATCGTTGCGCTGGTAGAAGGGCCGCGCTCGATAGGAATCGAGTAATCCCCGCTGATCGAGTTCCACCAGGAGATCATCGGGCATAGGTTGTTCCGGCCGTCTCGCCACACTCCGATCGTACACCCGACCCGGTGTACACATGGCCCATCTCAAACGACTTCGCAGGATTCAGATTGCCCGCGGTGCTGCCGCTAAGGCGAACGTAAGCGGTATGTCTGCAATAGACCAGAACACTCCAGCGGCTTCCCGACCGGCGGGGGTCCCGGGATTTACCCGCCTCTCAAGCACCTATCAGGAACCCACCCGGCCCGGCCGTCATCACCCTCACACCAGGTCCACCCGGCTATTGACTCGGTTGCTCGGACCGAGTCGCCCACCCTCACCGTCAACTCTTGCGCGTCGTAGGACCGGGCCACAATCGCACTGGAGTCTCCCTCGAACATCAAGGCTTCCTCAGGCACCCAGCCCTCCTCACCTCCGCTGCCGATACACCACACGAATCCCGGCCAGGCGACATCGCGCCGGCCGACGGACACGTGTTCGCCGGGTGCCACCACGATCGGGTCGTCGTAGGTGGAGGTCCAGGCCTCGGTGACGATCAATCGTTGCATCCCACCAGTATCACCGCTCGCCACAGATCGGGCGGAAGGCTGCTGTGCCAGAATGGGAGGACGGCGGACCGTTCCCGCCCGTTGTGCGAGTCCCGTTGACCGGACCTTGTACTGCCGCATCCGGTTACTCGACCGAAAGGAGCCACCAAATGGGCGACCTCCTCCGCCGGCATGAGAGCTCAGTCGCTCCCATGCTGGCTTTCGACACCGACATCCACGCCGACCATGCCGAGGGACCGTGGGTGTATGACGCCGACGGCAACCGGTGGGCCGACTTCGCCTGTGGGACGGCGGTAGCCAATCTCGGTCACAACCATCCCGAGGTGATCGCCGCGGCCAAGGCACAACTCGACAAACTCGCCCATGCTGGATGCGTGTTCCGATACGACTCCATAGTCGAGCTGGCGGAACGCCTCCGGCGAATCACGCCAGGGGGAATCGAGAAATTCGGCTTTGCCAACTCGGGTGCCGAAGCGGTCGAAGCGGGGGTCAAGCTGGCTCGCTACTCCACGAAACGGCAAGGTGTCATCGCCTTCCGGGGTGCCTTCCACGGCCGCACGATGGGATCGGTTGCCTATACGACCTCCAATGCGAAGTACCGCGAGAATTACCATCCGATTCTCGGCTCGGTCTTCGTAACTGCTTTTCCGCACCCGTACCGGTGGGGAATGACGGAGGATGAAGCGACCGACCTTGCCCTCGATGAACTCGCCAAGAAGTTCAAGCACGAGGTCATGCCGCACAACATTGCCGCCTTCCTGATTGAACCGGTCCAGGGAGAAGGTGGTTACTACCCCGCCCCGCAACGGTTCCTCCAAGCTGTGAGGGACCTGGCGGACGAGCACGGAATCATGCTGGTCTTCGATGAAGTCCAGACCGGTTTCGGTCGCACCGCCAACTGGTTCGCCGCCGACCACTACGGGATCCGACCAGACGTACTCGTGATGGGAAAAGGAATCGCTAACGGACTGCCGTTGAGCTCATACGGCGCCGCCTCCGAGATCATCGACAAATGGCCGGTCGGTGCTCACGGCACGACCTTCGGTGGCAACCCCGTCGCCTGCGCGGCGGCCGCCAAGGTGATCGACGTGATGGAGCCGCTCCTGCCGCATGCCCGTGACCTCTCCAAACGAGCCTTCGAACGCTTCGACGACCTCAGAGCTCGCCACGACACGATCGGCGACGTGCGTGGGCTGGGGTTGATGATCGGCGTTGAGTTGGTGAGCGACCGGGCAACACGCACGCCTGATCCCGGGGCGATGGACTTCATCGCCTCCTACGGCGTCGCCCACGAGTTGATCGTGATCCCCTGCGGGCCGGACGGCAACATCATCCGGTTCATTCCGCCTCTGACTGCCACCCTGGATGAACTCGACGCGGCCATCGACGTGATCGATGGCGCTCTCGCCGCGTACGAAGGCGGTCCCGGTAACTGATCCATCGAAAGGGATCGACCGGTAACTAGTCAGTTGTGAAGCCGGTCAAAGGTCCGCGAGGAAGTGGACGGCAGATAGTTGCAGACGGTAGAACTTACTTGCCGCCGGCTTGTCCCTGGCGAGAACCTCAGGGTTCTCAGAGCCGGCTGGCGGAGGGCCACACTATGTGGCCCTCCGCTCATTCCGATTCGGCTCTAGCCTCGACCATACGAGGGAGACCACCAGGGCCGCCACCGCCAGGATCGAGACCCAGTCTCCCCACAAATTGACCAACGTTCTTCCGGACGATCGGAATCGCACGGTTTCACTGATGACCGCCTCCTCATAGAGGGGGGTGACTGCAGTGATCTCCCCCCCACCGGTGATAATGGCCGACTTCCCGGTGATGGCCGCCTGGACGAGATCGATACCGTTCTCGGCCGCGTGCATTCTCGTCATGTCGATCAGTTGATCGGCCGCCGGTCCTAGCCCGTAGCTGCGTTCGTTGGTTGTCACCACCATCAACCGGGCGCCGTCCCGGACGTGCTCCCGGGTATGCCGGGCGAACGAACCCTCGAAGGAGATCACTGATCCGATGGAACCGGGGCCGAGGTCGAATACAACGGGACCCGTCCCCCGCAACATGTCGCGTGGGACCCGATCGGTGGCGGGTATCAATCCAAAGACACTACGCCAAGGAACATACTCACCGAATGGGACGGGCTGCCGTTTGTTGTACTCACCGAGGTAGGCCCCGGTCGCGTCGAACAACATGTTGGCGTTGACGAAGTGATCGTCTCCAATCGGACGATCGCCACCAACCAGGAAGTACGCTCCAATGCGGGTGGCTTCGTCTGCGATCGAAGCCCCAACGGTCGGCTCCAGCAAGGGGTCGGTTGCGTATCCCGTTGCGCTCTCCCCCCACACGACGAGATCGGCCGACCCGGCAGGCAAGGTCTGCGTGAGTCGCAGATGGTTCTCGTAAATCGCCAGACGATCGCCTGCACAATGCTCGACGCACGGCGTGCTCCCCTGCACCACGGTCACCCGCAGCGACGGCCCATCGGCAACCGCCGGCCACAACGCCCCGGCGCTCAGGAGCACGACCCAAAGACTGAGGGGTGGAAGCATCCAGACGCGGCGAGCCCGCCCCTCGAAGATACCGACGGCGACGGCCGCCGTCATCACGATGACGACCGACCATCCGGAGGCGCCGATCAACGCCGCGGCCCCGCGCGCCGGTGCGTAGGGGGCCAGCGCGTAGCCGAGACCGCCCCATTGAAGGCCGCCGACCGGCATCCATCCGCGCAGAATCTCCATCAGCGCCCATCCACCCGCGATAGCCGCGGTCCATGACCACAAAGGGAGTCGACGCTGCCGGTAGACGAACCAACCCATTCCGGTCAGAAACAGGGACTCGGTGACGACGAGGGCGAGGAGTGCAATCGGCTCAGTTCTGCTGATCCACCACATGAGGAAGCCAAAGAAAGCGATGCCGTAGCCGGCGGCCGACAATGCTGCCACCAGCGCGGAAGGAGCCCTGCGCAGGGCCCACAGCAACAGGACCGCCGCCGGCAGGGCGAGGAACCCGAGGCCGAAAGGAGGAAAGGCAAGCACGGCCACGAGGGCCGCCAGAAGCGCAACTACGAACGACACCATGGCGCTCGATTGTATGGCACCGTCCGCCTCAGGCCACTATTCATGGGTTCCTTTGGCCTAGCCTCTGCGGTATGACATCTACTTCAGATCTCGACGTTGCAGTGCAGGCGGCGTTGTCCGGCGCGGAGGTGGTTCGCGATGGTTTCGGTGCCTCCATTCCCCCGGAGATGAAGGGCGCGGTCGATCCGGTGACGGAGACCGATCGCCAGTCCGAACACGCCATTCTGACGGTCATCCATGCCCACCGCCCGGACGACGGAGTGCTGGCGGAGGAGAGCGGTGGAAAGACGGGTGGGGCTGGACGCAGGTGGATCATCGACCCGCTCGATGGAACGGTCAACTTCGTTGCAGGGGTTCCACACGTCGGAGTCTCGGTCGGTCTGTGGGACGGGGCGGAGCCATTGGTGGGCGTGGTCGTCGACGTTATGCGTGACGACGTCTTCGCGGCCGACCGGGGACAAGGCGCTCTCCTGAATGGGAAGCCGATCAGGGTCACGGGTCGCACCGATCTCGGCTCGAGTGTGCTGGTTACCGGGTTCCCCTACGACCGGCAGGAACGCGCCGACCTATACACGGCGCCGGTGACAGATGCATTACGCGTTGCGCGAGGTGTGCGGCGGTTCGGGACTGCATCCCTCGACTTTGCCTGGGTGGCGGCAGGACGTCTGGACGGATATTGGGAGTTCGGCCTCAAGCCCTGGGATGTGGCAGCCGGAATCCTCCTCGTATCCGAAGCGGGCGGCCGGGTCACCAATGAAACTGGTGACGCCTCCCGGGTAGACGATCGCTTTGTCCTGGCCACCAATGGTGGCATCCACCGCGCTCTCCAGACAATGCTCGAACCGTCCATCAAGCGGGTACTTTCGTCTTGATGGCAACAACCAACCAACGGGCGGCTCGATGCGACGACGCCTGATCATCGCCGAATCAATCGTTACTCCGGATGGAGCGGGCGGCAACGCCGTGTTGGTACGGGACGGCCGGATTGAGGCAATCGGGTGGGCGGAGGACCTACGAGCATCGGGCCTCGTCGAGGAGCGCTACTCCGGAGGAGTGATCACCCCGGGCCTAGTCGATGCCCATTTCCACCCCTTGGGTTATACGACGGCCCTGATGAGGTTGAACCTCGACGACGCCGGCAGCATTGCGGATCTCATCGCCATGGTCGGTGAGGCGGCGTCACAACTCGAGCCGGGCCGCGCACTGGTCGGCACCCGGTTCGATGATCAGGCGATTGGGCGCTTCCCAACTCGAACCGACCTCGATGCAGTGGTCGGGGACCGGCCGGTGCTGCTCTACCGCTATTGCGGTCATGTGGCCGTTGCCAACACTGCCGCACTCGAATTGGCCGGAGTTACCGCGACCAGCCCCACCCCAATCGGGGGGATCATCGATCGGGACGCCGACGGAATCCCGACCGGAGTCCTGCGCGAGACGGCTATTGCCCTGGCAGCCGGTCCGGTTGGTGGGCGCACCGGCAATCTCACCCCCGACGAGTTCCTGACGGCCATGTACGGGCTTGCTTCGCTGGGGCTGACGTCGCTCGGGGCGATCATCGACCTGAGCGGGGACTTGTGGTGCGGGGTCGGCAACGAACTCGATCTCGTGACCGAAGTCGGCCCGGATCTGCCGCTGCGAATGTCGGTGCTTGCCATCACGGACGATCCGCAAGCCCTGGAATCGGCAGCCGGACGGCTCTCCAATGCCGGGCCCTGGGTTCGGTTTCTGGGCGTGAAGCAGTTCGCAGACGGAAGCTTCGGGGGGCATACGGCGGCGATGTACGAACCATTCGCCGATCACGACACCACCGGGACCATCCGGATAGACGCCGGCACCGAGCAAATGGCGCGGGCGGCCCTCGAGTTGGATGGCCGGGTCGCCGTGCATGCCATCGGCGACCGGGCCAACGCGGCCGTGCTCGACATGTACGAACGCTTGCTGGAGAGCGGAGCCGATCCGGAAGACTTGCGCATCGAGCATGTCTCCGTCATCACGGAGCGGGACGTCGAACGCATGGCCGAACTCGGAGCAACGGCAGTTGTTCAGCCGTCCTTCCTCATGTCGGAAGCAGGATGGCTGGAGAGCCGGGTCGGGAAAGAGCGGCTCGACCGCACCTATGCATTCCGGTCGCTCCTGAAGGAGGGTGTGCCCCTGGCCGGGAGTTCCGACTGCCCTGTGGAGCCTCCGTCTCCATGGTGGGGAATGGCAGCTGCCCGGGACCGAGCAGGGCTGACTCCTGCCGAACGCCTCACCGCCACTGAGTCCCTGGCTCTGTTCACCACCGGTGCGGCGAGGGCCACCGGCTCACCACGGCTCGAAGTGGGTGAACCTTGTGATCTGACCATCGTCGATCGCAATCCGGTGGAGGTTGACCCCGACCGGCTACGGGAAACAAAGGTTCTGGCGACCTGGATCGAAGGGGAACCGATTGCGTGGCCGGCCAGCCCGGTCGTTTGGGAAGCGAAGTCAGCGACAGACTGAGTCGCCGCCGGCGACCGTTGCCCTCCCTGCCGAATCGAACACCACATTGATCGAACGGCCATTCAGCGTGCCGAGGATTGTCGCTCGATCGGCGTCCGAGGCGATCTTCGGCCGCCCTTCGACGATCCGCACGGGTGTGGCGTGCAACTCGGTACCGTCATCCGTGGTCG
Organism: Acidimicrobiia bacterium; assembly: GCA_029210695.1. Classification (NCBI taxonomy): domain Bacteria; kingdom Bacillati; phylum Actinomycetota; class Acidimicrobiia; species Acidimicrobiia bacterium. The sequence continues at coordinate 25,123 of JARGFH010000003.1, read as the reverse complement.
TGAACCAAAATAGGGCCGTCTGCGTAGTGTCTTCCGAATAGGCCGACGGAAAGGCGAGATTGCCGGTCGAGTAGACCACCCAGGTTTCGGCGATGCGTTCAACGCCCTGTAGAACGTGAGGATGGCTTCCGATGATGAGATCGGCACCGGCACCCGCCCACTGCACGGCCAGTTCCCGCTGGTACGCCTCGGGGCATTCTGAGCGCTCTATGCCCCAGTGCACCATCACAACGACGAGGTCTGCCAGTTGCGCCGCCCTGGAAACAGTCGCGACGGATTCGTCGACGAACGGTTGATAGGCAGATGCCAAGCCCGGCCGGTTCTCGGTCGCCGTCCAGGAATCGGAGGGCAGCACCCGGGAGAACGAGACGACGGCTACCGACTCAGATCCGACCCTCGCCAGCGCGGGGGCATACGCCTCAGCTCGATTCAGGCCGGCTCCCGCATGGGCGACCCCGGCCGCGTCGAGCAAGTCGAGCGTCCGCGCGAGACCGTTGATCCCGGCGTCCATCGCATGGTTGTTGGCCAGTGCCACACCATCCACGCCGGCCGCCGCCAGTAGCTCGGCTGTCACCGGTGGTGAAATGAATACGTACTCCTTGTCGAGAGTGGTCCCAACGCCTTCTTCGGCGACGGCCGTCTCGAGATTGATCCAGAAGAGATCAGCCTCCGTTATCAACCCGGCGACGCCTGCAAACGGGTCGGCGTTCGCCAGTCCATGCGTGAAGGACGTATCCCCACCGAATGCGAGGGTGACAGTGGCGAGCGGAGGTGCCCCGATCGTGGTGGACGGCCGCACATCGGCGACAACGGTCGTGGTCGTCGGCGCGGTTGGTGGAACGAGCACTTCAACCGTCGCGACACCGGAACCACATCCTGCCAGCAGCAGGACAAAGGCAATCAACGATCGGGACATGACAACAGTCTGACCAGCCGCCCCTTCTGAACCAAGCGTTTGGCCAAAGAAAATCAACAGGTAGGGCAGAACCAGGGAGTCAGAGGCGTAAGTGCCGGCACCGTCGGGACTCGCACGGCAGGCCACCGCCGGCCGGTCGCCCAACGCCAAAGGCCGGACCGCTCACCTCCGCCGGCCAGGTGGCCCTGGAGGCGCACCGTTCCAGCCCTATGCAGAGCGCCCGTCGTATATGCAGAACTCGTTGCCCTGCGGATCGGCCATGACAATCCAGGCGGGAAATTCGCCCTCCTGATGTTCGCCGAGGCGCCGGCCTCCAAGCTCCTCGATCCTGGCTGCGAAATCAGCTCGATCGGGGACCTGGATATCGAGATGAAGGCGGTTCTTGACCTCCTTGGCTTCCGGGACGAGCTGAAAGGCGAGGTGAGGGCCTTCGCCGCTGAGGCGCCCGAGATACACGAAGTTGCCCGCTCGCTCGAGAACCTCGATGCCGAGGACTGCCGTCCAGAAATCGACCGCCTGATCGAGGTCGGTTGTGTCGTGCATGATCGCCGTGACGCGTACTTCTTCGCTCATGGCTCGATCATATGCCCTCATTTCCTACCGGTGCGACTCAAAGCACCGGTTCTCAACCCTCTAGACGGGCCCTGCTCACACCGGGCGCTCTAACATCCCCCGTCATGGATCCCCTCACGGCAGCGCTGTTGATTGCGGCCGGATTCGCGGCAGGCTTCGTCAATACCGTGGCCGGCGGTGGGTCGGTCATCACGATCCCCGTGCTCCTCGAAGCGCTCGGTGACGCAGGCATCGCCAACGGAACAAACCGGATCGCCATCCTGATGGCGCAAGTCGCAGCCGTTGCGGGTTTTCGTCGAGCGGGCAAACTCGACTGGAGAAAGGTCGTTCCACTCGTCCCGGCGACGGTGATCGGTGCCATCACGGGTGCGTGGATCGCAACGCGGCTCGACTCAGAGGCGATGACGAAGGTGTTCGCATTCGTCCTCGTGCTCGTAGCTGCGTCTGTGTTGATCAAGCCGTCACAGTGGCTCGGTGGACAGGAGAAGTCGATCCGCGAGCCCCTCAGAAGCTTGATCTTCTTCGGGGTTGGCTTTTACGGCGGGTTTGTGCAGGCGGGTGTCGGATTCCTGTTGCTGGCGGCCCTGGTCGTCGGAGGCGGATTGGATCTGGTGCGCGGTAATGCTGCCAAGGTCTTCTTGATCCTGGTCTACACGCCGGTAGCGCTGCTGCTGTTCGCCTCGGCCGCCCAGGTCAACTGGTCTTACGGGCTGGTCATGGGCATCGGCAACGTGAGCGGAGCCATCCTTGCCACCCGCCTAGCCGTCGCCAAGGGGGCAGGATGGATCCGATGGGTGATCATCGTGATGGCGGTGGTCGCCGCCACCCGAATGCTCTTCTTCTGAGTTTTCTCCGCAATGCAATGGACCGTGGCAATACACAGCATTGCCGAGAAACGGGAGATGGTTTTCTCCGCAATGCAATGGACCGTGGCAATACACAGCATTGCGGAGAAAACTCAGATGAGGCGGCCTTCCATGCCGCCGGAGACCGTCACGAGTTGACCCGTCACGTGTCCGGACAGACGATCAGACGCAAGCACGACCACCTGAGCTGCCACGTCCTCGGGAGTGGCGAGTTTCTTGAGGGCCATCGTCGAGGTGGCCCGCTCGAAGTGCCGCGGATCGATCCCGGCTGAGACCCGCCGGGGGGTGGCCGTCCAACCTGGAGCGACCGCGTTCACACGCACGCCCGGGCCGAGGTCAACCACCTCGTTCTTCAGCGAGGCCAGCAACCCGGAGCCGATCGCTCCCTTGGCAGCCGCGTAGTCCGAGTGCCCGGCTTCACCGAACGTGCCGGCAGTCGACCCGACTAGCACGAGGTTCCCGGCTCCCGTCTGCCGAACGTGACGAAGGAACCCGCGAGCGGTCAAGAACACCGACGTCAGGTTGGCGTCGAGCACCCTGTGCCAGCGCTCGAGCGACATCTCCCACAACGGCGTCGGGTCGGCCGGATAAGCTCCGGCGTTGGCAACGCACACATCCAGACCCCCTAGACCCGCGGCTGCAGCGGGAATCAACTCGGCCGACTGTTCCTCAACGGTCAGATCGGCAAACAACGCAATGCCGCCAACCTCGGCGCTGAGGACCTCGGCTTGTTCTCGCGAGGAGTGGTAGTGCACCGCCACGGCGGCTCCTTCGGAAGCGAAGGCCCTGACGACGGCGGCCCCGATACCTCCCGCGCCTCCGGTGACGAGTACGCGCTTGCCGCCCAAACCTGTATCCATGGCCTCACGGTAGCGAAGCCGCACTATCGTTTCGGCATGCCATTCGACTACACCTCCGCTACCGGGGCCTCCATTCATGCGACCGTCGACCGAGCCGTGTCCGGCGGCAACCAGCTGATCCAGGAGATCGTTGACCTCACCGGCGATCGCACGTTCGCCAACACCATGCAGCCGCTCGATTCCCTCGCCGTTCTCGTGGGTCATGCGTACGGTCGGGGACCGTTCCTCGGGAACGTCTCAACCGAGGAGGACATCCGTAATACCGCCCGGGAAGCCGAAGAGCGTCTGTCGAAGTGGCAGGTCGAACTCGAATTCCGACAGGACCTCTACGAGGCCGTCAGGGAGTTCTCCGAAACGGAAGAAGCCCGTCGACTCACGCCCCAGCAGCGTCGCTTTCTCGACTTCACGATGCGGGACTTTCGCCGGGCCGGGCACGAGCTGGGTGACGAGGCGCGAGCAGAGCTCAAGGATCATCAGGACCGGCTGGTCGAGCTCTCTGTGGCGTTCTCCAAGAACCTGGCCGAGTACGAGGATTACCTGATCGTCACGTCCGCGGATCTCGATGGGCTACCCGACGGCTACGCAGCCCAGCTCAAGCCTGGAGATGAGGAGGGAAGCCTCAAGATCTCGATGGACTATCCGGACGTCGTCCCATTCATGGAGAGCGCCAGGCGTCGAGACCTGCGTGAGCAACTGACGTTCAAGTTCAACACTCAGGCGGTCGAATCCAACCGGCCGATCCTCGAGGAAGCCGTTCGAATCAGGGAACGAATCGCCGCGATCTTCGACCAACCCTCATGGGCGCACCACAGCATGGAAGTCAAGATGGCGAAGCGCCCCGAGGCGGTGTTCGAGTTCTATGAGGGCCTCATCCCACCCCTGTCCGCAAAGGGCGGACAGGAACGAGCGACGATGACCGCCCTCCTGCAGAAAGACGGCTACGACGACACTTTGCGTGGATGGGACTATCGCTATTACGACACCCGGCTTCGCAAAGAGCGATACGGTGTTGATCCGAACGAGGTAGCGCAGTACTTCCCGATCGAGCAAGTCATCGAAGGCATGTTTGCGATCACCGGCGAGGTCTTCGGGCTCGACTACCAGCGGATCGAGTCGCCCGGTGCATGGCATAACGATGTCACCTTGTATCAGGTCCGGGATACGGCCTCCGGAGAGCTGATTGCCCACTTCTTCGCCGACTTGTTTCCGCGCCAGGGCAAGTACAGCCACGCGGCTGCCTTCCCGCTGGTGCCGGGCCATCTATCTGCCGGTGGGGGGTTCGAGACACCCGTCTCCGCTATCGTCGCCAATTTCACGAAACCGACCACCGGCAAGCCCTCGTTGCTACAGCACAACGAGGTTGTCACCCTGTTCCACGAATTCGGCCACATCCTCCACATGTCACTCACCAGGGCGGAATTCGTGCGATTCTCAGCTGCCAACACCGAGTGGGACTTCGTCGAGGCACCTTCACAAATCATGGAGAACTGGTGCTGGAACGCGGAGGTGCTGGGCCGGTTCGCCCGGCACTATCAGACGGGAGAACCGATTCCCACTCACCTGGTCGAGCAACTCGTCGCCGCCCGGGATCTCAACGTTGCGCTCACCACCCTCCGGCAGATCTCCTTCGGGTGGCTCGACATGGGTATGCACGGACCGCGAGACGATCGCGACCTCGATGCGATACTGACCGAATCGCAGGAGATCACGCTGTTTCCACCCCATGAAGACACGTTCTTCCCCTCGAGTTTCGGCCACCTCATGGGCGGCTACGACGCCGGCTACTACGGATACCTGTGGTCTGAGGTCTTCGGCGACGACATGTTCAGCAAGTTCTCTGAAGCAGGCGTCACCAACCCGGAGGTCGGCCGTTCATACCGGAAGGCCGTCCTAGAGCCGAATGGATCCAAGGATGCCGCAGAGCTCCTCCGTGACTTCCTCGGGCGAGAACCATCCAACGCCGCGTTTCTGGCGAAGCTGGGCATCAGCCGGTAGCCGGGCGAAATCCGGGCTTTCCCGGGAACCACGGCCCGCCCCCGAGCGTATAAGGGGCATGAGAACCCTCGTGTCGACACACACAAGAAGCCCCGGGGGGTTCTTACCGGATCTTCACCCGGCGTTAACGCTCCTGTGAGATTTGTCGCATACGATTTATTCATCCGGCAATGACATCGGGTACGTAGAACAGGGGAAATCGAATATACACTGGCGAGATAGTGGAAATAGATCTAACCTCGCCAGCGTTGTACGGGGAACATAGGCCTGAGGAGGCCCAACATGGCAGACAACACACTCAAAGGACGGCGTCTTCGAGGGGGAGTTCGTCCCTCAAAGACCTTCACAACCGGTCGTGTCTGCGCCGATTCGAACTGCGACACAAGGCTTTCGCAGTACAACCGGCGCGAGCACTGCTACGCCCATGCGCCCGTGAAATTCCCACGAGTCCGGGGCAGGATCGTTCCTGAAGGCACGTAGCAGCGAACAGGACGTCGTTTCGGAATCACTTGTTCCGACCTCATCCTGCGATTGCACAGATAACAAAGCTTGGCGCCCTCGGCACTCCCCACTTCCGCAGGCGCCATCTCGCCGAGGCCCCGGATACCCACCCTCCCCGGGGCCTTGGCCCATTCCTCACCAAACCCGACGGGGTCTTACCCCACCCCAGGTGGGGTGCTATAGTGCGGTCATGCAAGAAGTCCACAAGAAGGCCGCCCTCAATCGGCTCAAGACCGTACGGGGTCACCTCGATGGCGTGATCGGCATGGTGGACGACGATCGGTACTGCCCCGAGATAATGAAGCAGGTATCTGCCCTCCAGGGTTCGCTCGAGAAGGTCAACCGGATTCTTCTCCAGAACCATCTGGAGACGTGCGTCGCTCACGCGGTTGATGAGGGGAGAACGCTGGAAGTCGTCGACGAGCTGATGGAAGTCATGAAGTACACCGCGGCCGTTACCGGACCCGCTCCCAACCTGGAGGCACTATGACCACTCAAACCCTTTCCGTTCCCGACATTTCTTGCGGCCATTGCAAGATGTCCATAGAGGGCGCCCTCAATGACCTTGCCGGTGTAACGGTTGCTGAGGTTCACATCGAGCCCCGAACCGTCGACGTCACCTGGGATGACACAGCGCTGGAACTCGACGCCATCATCGGCGCCATCGAGGGTCAGGGCTACGAAGTCACCCGCTAGGGCGTGAACGTCGGCGGCGCCCGCCTATCCGAAGGTTGCCCACTATGTCAAAACCCCCAACCGCTACCGACACCCTGACGTTCGACGTTGAGGGAATGACGTGCGCATCGTGCGCGGTGCGTGTTGAACGCGTGCTCAATCGCCAGGAAGGCGTAGAGGCGGTGGTCAACTACGCAGGCGGTGAAGCCAGGGTCGACATCGCCGAAGCCGTCGATATCGAGGCGTTGCGGGCCGCGGTTTCCAAGATCGGCTACAAGATCAATCTCGTCAACGAAGATGATGAGCGGATCACTCAGGTTGAACGGTACTCGGAAGAGGAGCGCTTCCAGTGGCGCAACTTCCTGCTTGCCGCCCTTTTCACAGTCCCCGTCCTGGTCCTTGGCATGTTCGGCCCCGACGAACGCTGGAGCCACCTGCTCCAATGGGCGCTAGTGACCCCGGTGGAGTTCGTGTTCGGCTGGCAGTTCCACAAAGTCGCCGGGAAGCAGCTCCGCTCATTCGGAGCCAGCATGGACACACTGGTTTCGATCGGGACCCTCTCTGCCTACTTCTTCTCGATCTGGGCGATCTTCGCGGGCGAGGCGATCTTTTTCGAGACGGCCGGCGCCATCATCACCTTCATTCTCCTCGGTCGGTACTTCGAGGCCCGGGCCAAAGGAAGGGCTTCAGCCGCCGTTACCAAGCTCCTCGAGTTGGGGGCAAAAGAAGCCCGTTTGCTTCGGGACGGCGTCGAGGTCATGGTGCCTATCGAAGAGGTCCAGGCAGGCGATCTGATGGTGATCAAGCCGGGGGAAAAGATCCCGACGGACGGCGAGATCACCGAAGGAGCATCTTCGCTCGACGAGAGCATGCTCACCGGCGAGTCGATGCCGATCGACAAGACGATTGGCGACGAAGTCTTCGGTGCAACACTCAACCAGCAGGGCCGTATCACCGCACGCGCCACCAGGGTGGGGCAGGAGACAGCCCTGCAGCAGATCGTCAAGCTCGTCGCCGATGCACAGGCATCGAAAGCGCCCATCCAACAGCTCGCCGACCGGGTATCCGGGGTGTTCGTCCCCGTTGTCATCCTCATCGCCGTGGCAACCTTGGCGTTGTGGATGGGAATCGGCGGAGAGATCTCGCCGGCGGTTCGGGCGGCGGTGGCGGTGTTGATAATCGCCTGCCCGTGTGCTCTGGGACTCGCCACACCGACCGCGATCATGGTCGGCAGCGGGCGCGGTGCCGAACTCGGCGTCGTGTTCAAGGGGGCGGAGATCTTTGAACGAGCCAGGTCGATAGACACCGTGGTGTTCGACAAGACCGGAACCCTCACCCGCGGGCTCATGAGCCTCGCCAAAGTCGTCACCGACGAGGACACCAACCGGTTCCTCTATCTGGCCGGTTCGGTCGAGGGAGCTTCGGAGCACCCCATCGCTAGAGCCGTCGCGCTCGGCGCCGAGGAACGAGACATCGAACTCGGAACGGTTTCCGACTTCGAGAACTTCCCGGGGGGCGGCGTGGTTGGAACCGTAGACGGAATCCGCGTGACGGTCGGTACGGCCAAGTTCCTGGCCGACCAGGGCCACCAACTCCCCCAGCGTTACACCAACTCCCTCGAGCAGTCGGCGGACGAGGGGCACACGTCGTTCCTGGCAGGATGGGACGGCGAGGCAAGGGGTGCCCTGGCCGTTGCGGACGTCCTTCGTCCGACTGCGGCCCCCGCCGTACAACACCTTCGAGAGATGCACGTTGAAGTAGCCATGCTCACCGGCGACAACCAGAGAACGGCGGACTCGATTGCCCGCTCGGTAGGAATCGATCGGGTACTCGCTGAGGTTCTTCCGGGTGACAAGGCGGCTGAAGTCGCCAGACTGCAGGCCGACGGTCGGCGGGTTGCTTTCGTGGGTGATGGAATCAATGATGCACCTGCCCTCATCAGAGCCGACCTGGGCATGGCGGTGGGAACGGGGACCGACATAGCCATCGAAGCAGGCGACGTCATACTGATGTCCGGGGATCCGACGCTGGCCAACACCGCAATGGGGCTGGCCAGGGCGACGTTCCGAACCATCAAGCAGAACCTCTTCTGGGCTTTCTTCTATAACACCGCCATGATCCCGCTCGCCGCACTGGGGTTCCTCAACCCGATGTTCGCGGCGGCTGCCATGGCGTCATCCAGCGTGTCGGTGGTTTCAAACAGCCTTCGCCTGCGCCGTTTTGGTCGGTGACCGGTCACCTGCCCGGGCACCCAACGCCAACTAGCCTGATCCACAATGAAGGCGTTCACCTGGCACAGCCAACCGGAGTTGCGCGATCCGACGGTGTTCGTCGGGTTTTCCGGATGGAGCGACGCGGCCGACGCAGCCAGTGGAGCCGTCGCCTACCTGCTCGAGCAGGCAACGGACGTCGAACTACTCGCCTCCATCGGTGCTGAGGAGTTCTTCGACTTCAGCCAGACAAGGCCCGAGATTCACATCACCGACGGGATTACCCAGGGGATTGAGTGGCCGGCCATCCGGCTGTCGCGTGCTCGCTTGCCGGGGGCGGACCACGATCTGGTCGTGGTTGAAGGCCCCGAACCAGAGTTTCGGTGGCCGACCCTCACCGATCACCTCGTCGACGCCTTCCACGAGATGGAGGCCTCTGCCGTCGTCCTCTTTGGTGCGTTTATCGGCAGGGTCGCACACACGTTGCCGGTTCCCATCATGGCGGTTGCCAGCGATGAGACCCTTCTCAAGGACAACCAACTCCTAGCTACCGACTATCAGGGGCCGACGGGCCTCGTCGGCGCGCTCAATGCGGCTTGCAGCAGTGCGGGATTCTCGACGGTGGGACTCTGGGCAGCCATTCCGCACTACCTGGCAGGCAACCCCAATCCCAGGGCAATGATGGCCCTCCTCGAAAAGGCCTCTGAAATCACCGGGATCGCGATCAACCTGGAGGCAATCGAAATCGAAGCGATTGCTTTCCACCGTCACATTGAAGCAGCGGTGGCGGCGTCGACGGAGCTCCAGGAGTACGTCGGAGGGCTGGAGGATGACGCAGATGACCTGATAATGGAGCCGGAAGCCGGTGAGCGTCTCGTCAACGAGATCGAACGCTTCCTTCGCGAGCCGGAATGACACCGGTAGGCACTTCGTCCCATCGCTCCGGCCAGGATCTGATCCCGGATCGCCGCCCGGCGTGGGATATCTCACCGGACTGGATTTTCGCCATCATTCTGATCCTCGGACTGACCGTGATGCTGGTGGCGATCGGTCTGACTCCGGCCGCCGGCGGCGACCCAGCGGGTGGGCCGCGGGTGGCTGTCGGAATGACGCCAACCGACGGGGCCATCAGCCTTCGGATCCGCCCTTGCGGCGCAGAAAAGGTCGAGACGGTCTCGCTCAAGACGGTCGAGCCGGAGCTCACCCTTTGGGAAGCAATAGCGATCAATCCACAAGAACGGTATGTCTTTGTAGTCGGTCAGGCGCCCACGACCTTCGTGGAAACGGTAACGATGCTCGAAGAACTGCCGCGCGGCGCGCTGCTCGAGGCGACGATCGTGACCGACGAACCACACAACGTGCAGTTCCTTTTCGGGGATCTCCTCCCAGGCCTGTGGGATTACGGAGGGACCTACTACCCGGATGATACGATCGATGACGTCATCGCGGCCGGAAGTGTCTGCAATCGCGGCCCGACGCCTGCCACGAGCGGACGGCGCACGCTTATGGTCGTTGGGTTCCTCATTGCGGCCGCAGCCGGCGCCGGGTTGCTCGCACGCCGCCTCGTTTCGCCGGGCCTCTGAGGGGACGCGCTACCCACGAGCGACAACGCGCCGGCGGGCGCGTTGTCGGGAGTAGGTGGGTCCTTTCAGAACCGCATGATTGCGGTGCAGTGCGGCTACCTCTTGCGCTTGTGGCGGTTTGCCTTGAGGCGCTTGCGATACTTGTGCTTCGACATCTTCTTGCGCCGCTTCTTGACCAGCGAACCCATGCAGTAATCCTCTCCAGAAATCAGTGGATGGAGCTACAGGATGACTGTTTCAAGCCGATTTCGCAAACCAGATATTGATCAACGGAGCCCCTGAAAGGCGATGGCGGGAAGGAGAACTGTGCCCTCACTACCGAGTGCCTCTCGAAGAGCCGTAGCCACCGCCTCTACCCCATCCCCATCGACGACCGCCAGGATCGACGGTCCGGCTCCGCTCCAACATGTATGGACGGCGCCCGCCGATCGCGCGGTGAACATCAGATCTTCGGCCTCGGGAAACAGCGGGCCGCGCGGCGCTTCGTGAAGCTCATCACCGGCCGCCGCCGCGAAAAGCCTTGGATCCGCGGTACGGAAGGCTTCGACCAGTGCCACGACCCTGGCGACCGATCGGGCCGCCACGTCGTGTTCAACGATCTCCGGAAGTGCTTGACGCGCCCACTTGGTCGGGAGACGTCGCGACGGAACGGCAATGACTAGGCGCAGCGATGGATGCAGCACGAGTGGCTGGGCCAGCGAACCCACCGCAGCCACCAATCCACCGAATACCGAGGCGGCCACATTGTCGGCGTGTCCTTCCAGATCGGAAGCCAGCCGCAACACAACGGCCGTATCCGCCTGCTGATCAACTGCCCGCAAACCAGCGGCCGCGCCTGCGACAAATGCGGCAGCCGATGAGCCGAGTCCCCGGCCGAGCGGTATCTCGTTGTACACCTCGAGCTTCAGGGGGTTCTCTGCGCCGACGGCGGTGCGGGCGGCCAGCAACACAGCATCATCGTCCCCCGGCGCAGGAGCATGCGGCCCGTGATGGGACACCATCCATTCAGGGGCACGTACGGCCACCACCCGGCAGGTGATTTCCAGGGCGAGTGCCAGGGTATCGAATCCCGGTCCGAGGTTGGCAGATGATCCTGGTGCCGTAGCCTCAGCCACGGTGGGCGGTCTCCAACTCGACGAAGATGTTGCCGGCGTGCGGCAGCGACGACCGGATGGCTGCTTCGACGGTGTCGATCGCCGCCTCGACACCCGCAGAGTCGAGACCATCCACGAAGTCGACCTCGATGTTGACCAACACCTGCTCGGGGCCCATGTGCATGGTGAGCAGTCGGCCGACGCCACTCACCTGCGGGAGTGACAGCACCGCCGCCATCACACCCGATCGGTCGGACCGACTCGCCGCCTCGCCGATCAGCAGTGCCTTCGTTTCCGTCGCCAGGAGAACGGCAACGGTGGCGAGAAGGGCACCGATCATCAGTGAGGCGATCGCGTCCCACACAGCGTCCCCGGTTGCCGCGGAAAGAAACATGCCGGCGAGGGCAATGACGAGACCGAGGATGGCTGCGCTGTCTTCGAGGAGCACAACGAGGATGGAAGCGTTCTTGGTGCCACGGAAGGTCCGCCAGTTCGAGCGGCTGCCTCGTTCGCGTTTGAACTCCCGGTAGGCAAAGAGGAATACGGAGCCCTCAATCACGAACGCCAAGCCCAGGACTAGAACATTGACGGAGATGGATTCGAGTTCGTGGGGATGTTGGAGCGCGTCGATCCCGTGCTGTATGGAGAGCACGGCGCCACCGACGAAGAGCATGACCGCAACCATGAAGCTCCAGAAGTACGTCTCCTTGCCGCGTCCAAAGGGGTACTGGGCGTCGGGAGCCCGCCGCGATTGAGCGAGGCCGCGCAACAACAGGGTCTGGTTGCCCGTGTCGGCCACCGAGTGCCAAGCCTCGGAGAGCATGGCGGCCGAGCCGGTGAGGGCCGCAGCAATGAATTTGGCAACTGCAATGAGTGCGTTCCCGGTGAGGGCGGCAAAGACCGCCTTTCGTGAACCTTCAGTTGCCATGAGGGGATTCTAAGACCTCGTGCGCCGGGTTCGGTGGGCGCTGGACGGGCTTCGCCTGAGCCGGCTGAAACCGGGCCCAACCGAGCCGTCTCCCGGAAGCGGGCATGGGAGGGATCGGTGCGGCGGTGGGCAGGCAGAGGAAACCTGGCTCGGAGCCTCGGGACGCCCGGATCTAATCAGTGTGCGGCCGGTGAGGCTGCCGGTCCAACTCGTCCAACAGCCGGACCTCCTCCATAGACACCCCTCCCCCGATGCGTACCCGGTCCGGACTCCAGTTCAGTCCGATTGTCGAAGGGTGTCCGATCTCGTCACCTTGATCGATGAGGATGGTTCCGCTCGAACGTCCTTCGTTCGCCAACTTCGAGGCGAGCGCAACTGCCGCGCTCCCGGTAGCCGGATCCTCGAATACCCCCGCCTCAGGCGCGAAGAACCTCGACTTGGCTCGATCTCCATTCGCCCATGCATACAGGTACAGCTCGCCAACTCCCGTCGCCGCCATGGCGTCCTCGGTGAAGCTCACATCCGCCACAGCCTCTGGTGATTCGAGTTCGAGCACGAGGTACGAAATAGGCATGTCGACCCAAGCCGCGCTGATTGGTGCCACAAGCCCGAGCGTCGCCGCCACCTGATCGGCGCCGGGGGCCGCACGGACCGGTCGGTCCGGCGGTGCCTCGATCCAGGCATCCGGACCGTCGAAGCCGACCCGAACGAGGCCGATCCCGCAGAGGAGCCGATCCGTCTGTTGCACATCGAGTTCCCTGAGGATCCAGGTCATTCCGACCAGAGGATGGCCTGCAAACGGCATCTCTCGACCCGGCGTGAAGATCCGTACCGCCGGCGGATCACCGGGTATGAGGAAGATGGTCTCGGAGAAACCCAGTTCTGTGGCGATCGCCTGCATGTCGAGAGTCCCAAGTCCTTCAGACCTGATCACCACTCCGAGGTGGTTGCCTCCTGTCGCTCCGCGCGTGAATACACGAACGACATGGCATGTTCGTGACATGGTGGCTCCTCGCTGATTTCCTCGCCTCAACGATACCGGGCTACGGTGGCGCTCCTCATGGGTGACGTCATAGGAATCGATCAGATCTTCCCCGAACTGATATTCGGGGTCGGCCTCGCCTTACTGGTAGGGAACGGCCTTGCGATGTGGAAACACCGCCGGGGTGAACAGCCCGTCGGCGTTGAAGGCGAGTTCCGGCCCGGACGTGCGTGGTTCCTGATGGCAGTCGGGGTCGTGATGGGGGTCTGGGGAGGCTTGAGCATCTTGGGGTGAGAGCCGGGTCGGAACCCCCCGCATCCGCGCGGAAGGTCGACCGGGCCGTCAGAGATCCAGATTGGTACAATCCCAGTGCCCGCGGGTGTAGTTCAGTGGTAGAACACGAGCTTCCCAAGCTTGGAACGGGGGTTCGATTCCCCTCACCCGCTCGACCACAGGCAACGGGACAAACGGCAGTCGGCTTCCGGCAGCCGCCGGTCACACCTGCCAAGTGCCCGATACCTCTTGTGTGCATCATCTTCATCGGGGGAACGACATGATCTTTTCGGACCGGACCATCAAAGAAGCCATTGAGAGCCGTCGTATCGAGATCGACCCGTTCGAGCCCTCCTTCGTGCAGCCATCGAGCATCGACCTCCGCGTCGATCGTTTCTTCCGGGTCTTTGAGAACCACAAATACCCTCACATCGATCCAAAGGCTCCTCAACTCGACTTGACCACACTGGTTGAGGTCGACGACGAAGAAGCGTTCATGTTGCATCCCGGCGAGTTCGTCCTCGGCTCAACTCTCGAGCGGGTGCGGCTTGGCGACGACATTGTCGCCCGCCTCGAAGGCAAGTCGAGCCTCGGCCGCCTCGGACTCCTCATCCATTCGACGGCGGGATTCGTCGACCCCGGATTCGACGGATACCTGACCCTCGAACTATCAAACGTGGCGACTCTCCCGATCGCCATCTATCCACGAATGAAGATCGGACAGATCAGCTTCTATCAGCTATCCACAGAAGCAGACCATCCGTATGGGACCGACCGGGCCGGGTCCAAGTACCAAGGTCAGCGCGGCCCGACGCCCAGTCGGGTCCACGAGGACTTCAACCCTTAGCCGGATCGCAGGCACCACATTCGCAGAAGGAGGCTTCTGGGGCTAGTCCTCCAGTTGGAGAAAGGCCCTCTGTATCGCCGTCCTGGTCGGCTCTTCGGGGTAGGGGCTCGTGTGGACGTCCACCTCATCAACCCGTTCGCCGGCAACATAAGCTGCTCTGGCCAGGCCGGCGAGCGCGGAGATCTCGGCCCTCTGCGTTTCGATGAATGCCCTGTCGACGATGTCTCCGTGACCGGGGACGACCACACCCCTCGTCATCTCCAGCAGAGCATCCAGAGTCTCCGGCCAGTTCAGCGGAAACGAGTCGGAAAAGGAGGGTGGAGCGCCCTCCTCAATCAGATCGCCGGCAAACAACGTCCCCGAGTCGGCCACCTGAACAACAACGTCACTGTCGGTGTGCCCGAGCCCCAGATACTTGAATTCAACGATGCGCCCTCCCAGGTCGATGGCATGCCGGACGCCAAACGTATGATCGGGAGCAGTGATGACCACCTCTTCGACGTCCGCCCGGTGCTCTTCGGTGAGCCGCTCGAGAACCCCGGCCCTAGCTGCTTCTCCATCGTTCATGAGCGCACTTCGACATCGCTCGTGGCCCCATAACTGGGCAGCCGGGAACAACGCGTTTCCCCAGCAATGATCCCAGTGGTAGTGGGTGTTCAGTACCCAGCGTGGCGGAAGCCTGGTCAACGTCCGCAGTTCATCCAGGAGCTGTTGAGCCTGGCGGTGAGAGGCACGCGTGTCGATGACGAGGACGCCCTCTCCGCCGATCACGACGCCGACGTTCAGGTCGAGCGACTCATACCGACGGCGGTAAACGCCTTCCGCGATCTCCTGCCACATCCTCGTGCCCTTCTCGCCCGACTGTCCGACGCTGGAAGTTCCATCGGCGACTTCATCGAATACCTTGAGCTGCGACGCCCCGGTCCGCCCGATATCCGCCGGCGACCGCCGCCACGATCCCGGACAAGATCACGAGCACAACTCCCAAAGCAGCGGGAAGACCGGGCGTTTCACCAAGGAATAGAGCAGCCCAGACCACGGCCGAGGCCGGCTCGACGTACATGATCACACCGACGCTCGTGACGCGCAGCCGGGAGACGGACGTCCAGTAGAGAACGCCGGAAAGACCCGTCAGCACCATGCCGAGAACCAGGAGTTGCCACCAGCTTTCCACAGCCGGTGGATTGTCGGTCGCCTCCCACGGAACCTCGAAGAGCGCCGCCAGGGCCCACGGGGTCATTACCAGGGCAGCAACCGTGTGCTCGTAGGCAGCCAAGCGGAGCCCACCAAGTCGCTGCGCGACCGGTTTTCCGATCAGGATGAGAGCAGCCAGCGTCGCCGCCGCGATCAGCCCGGCCACCGTTCCAGACAAGGTCGCTCCCCCACCCGGTCGGGCAACGAGCACGACGCCCAGCAGCGCCATTGCTACGGCGACCCAGGTTCTCTTGTCGGTATGTTCACCCAGAATCCGGGGAGCCAGGGCGGCCAGCAGAACAGGTGCCAGGTAAACGAGCACGAGCGCAATCGCAACCGTGGTCGTCTTGAGGGACCAGAAGAAGGCGGCCCAGTGAGCGGCGAGTACCACACCGAGCGTCAGAACTCGAGCCCTATCGGCAGCCGGGAGATGATGTTGTCTCCGGGCAACTACCCAGATCAGGAGCGGCAGCGCTCCCAACCACAGCCGCGCAGCAACCAACTGCTCCGCCGGCAAATCGACAGTGCGAACAATGAGCGGGATCGTTCCCCAAGCCGCTGCAACCGCGGCGAGAACAACGGCGGCAGTCCATTTCCCGGGCATTCCGGCAGCCTACAGAGAGAAATCGGTCAAACTCCTCAAGGTCCGGCTAGATCGCGCCGATGATGTGAGTAGAACGTTTTCACCGGAACGGACTGCCGAGCACTTACGGAGACCCCCTTCCTCCGACTCTTCCCGAACGGCGACCGGCGAAAGCGACCCGAGACCCCCTCTTAGTAGGGGGTCTCATCTGTCTGGGGCGACCCGTGTCACCCCGCCCTAGGGTCCGACATCCCGCCCGACATCGGCAAACAAGGTGTAGCGAGGCAGGAAGGTCATATCGACTTTGCCTGTTGCGCCGGCCCGATGTTTGGCAACGTTCACCTCGGCAAGGCCTTTGGATTCAGGATCGTCCGGGTAGTAGTACTCGTGTCGGTAGATGAACAGCACGATGTCGGCGTCTTGCTCGATCGCGCCCGATTCTCTCAAGTCGCCCAGGCGGGGCCGTTTGTCCTCCCGGGCTTCCAACCCACGGTTGAGCTGGGACACCGCGATGATGGGCAGGTCGAGCTCACGGGCCAGGTTCTTGAGATTCCGGCTGATCTCGGCGATCTCCTGCTGACGGTTCTCACGATTCCGCCCTTGCATGAGTTGGATGTAGTCCACGACGATCAGCGCCAGACCCTTCTGCCGCTTCAGTCGGCGCGCTTTCGCTCTGATGTCGGTCACGGTCACAGACGCGCTGTCATCTACATAGACCGGGGCCGGGTACATCTTCGATGCGGCATTGACCACCCGCTGCCAGCCCCTGGCGTCGAGCTGGCCGGTGCGCAACGCCATCGAGTCCACCCGGCCGACGGAGCACAACATCCGCTGGATGATCTCTTCCTTGCTCATCTCCATCGAGAACACCGCGACGGTCCCGCCGTCCATTGCAATATTGGAGGCAATGTTGAGCGCCAACGTGCTGTTGTGGACAACAACATCGCCTGCGAGGAAATTCGAGTAACGAGGTACCTCGAGGTCGAAGGTGCGCTGCCAACCAGCGGGCTCGATAGAGACGACGTCGTCCCAAACGACATCCGAGTTGGCCAGGCTGCGCAGGGCGTCGCTGCTGAGTGCTTCGGCCAGCTCAGACACGATACGACGTGAAGGGCGCCGTTGACCCACATGCCAGTTGTGGTTCCGAGGCCTGCCGCAACGAGCAGAGATGTCTGCCCAGCTGGCTGTGCCCTTCTCGGAAAGGATTAGATCCCATGCTTCCATCGGCAGGAGGCGTGAGCGAGCGCGATCGGTGAGACGAGATTCAGCGGCGGCCACCACCTGTGCAACCTGACGCTCCTTCGACAGAATCCCGATCTGGTCTGCAAACAAACGCACCGAGTAGGGATCCTGGATCGCCACCTCAAACGAAGGCCGCCGATCACCAGCGTACTGCACCTGCCGCTGCCGCAACTTGGCCACAATGCCGAACCGAAGCAAGAGATGTTGCACGTCGCGCGCAAGTTGCTCCGAAACCGTGCCGTATTCGATGCGGTAACAATCCCCCGATACCCAGGCCGAGCCATCTGTCGCATAGAGTCGGGAAAGGAAGCGCGCGAGTTGGTCTTTTGGAAGCCTGAACACGGCGTTGGGTACGAATTTCGTTGCGGCAACGCAGCCCCATAAGCCATGCCGTTCAAGGATCCCAACCAATGGATTCGGAGGCCGAGCACCTTCGTTCCTGTACCCAAGCTTCTCCGCAGCTGCCAGAACGCTAGCCCGAGTGGCCTCCGATGGTCCCGGCTTCCCGGACAGGGCCAGTGAGACCGTTGCGTCCGATACTCCGGAAGCAGCGGCGACATCCTTCTGAGAGGGACGGTCCGACCGTCCGACAATTCGGTAGGTCAGCGAGTGATCCCCATGGCCGGTCACCTGCATGCCCATATCACGAGCAAGGCGCTCCAGTTCGGCGAGAAGCGTGGGATCGGCCGTAGTGAATTTCGGACTCGTCCCCGTCGTAGTCCCATCACCGATAAGCAATCCGAGGAGTGCGACCTCGGCTTCGGGAAGGCGGTCGACACCAAAGACATCGACACGGCCGGCTACTGCGATGGGCTGGCCGATCTCCACCTGGTCGAGTCGCCTCCACCCCGTCCAGGTCAAGACCGGATGATTAGCGGTGGCGGTGATCGTTCGACCTAGCCGCGTGGTTAGGCAAAACGTCTCCCTCGGGCCGTTGTCTGCCCAGGCGGAGGGACTGGCGGTCACAAGTTGCCGTTCCGTTTCATCGTAGGCAAACACATGTTGGAGGCCCTGTGACTCGGTATCGCCGACGAGATCTTCGATCGCCGTCATCGCGCCGGTCTTCGGGTCCACAACTCTCGTTGACCCAACCAGACACTTGCCCATGCTCGGCCTGGCCGCCACGATCAACAGATTGGCGGGGTGCAATCCGGCCAGCTTGACATCGAGATCCCGATAGCCGGTCGCCAGACCGGTAATCGCGTTCCCCGAAGCCTCGAGTTCTTCAATGACCTCGAGGGTCGATTGCAGCAGCGGGGCAATCGGCTGCAATCCGTCACCAACTCGCCGTTCGGCTACACCAAGCACCGTTTGCTCGGCGTTGTCGAGGATGTCGATGATCTCCTCATCCGTCTGCAAGGCAAAATCGGTGATCCGCGCTCCCGCCTGCAGCAAGCTGCGACGGAGTGCGTGCTCCTCGACGATGGTGGCGTAGTAGTCGACGTTCGAGGCGGTCGGCACCCGCTCCATCAGTTCGGTGAGGTAGACAACGCCACCAATCCGATCAATCTCCTCACTGCGGCGGAGGGAATCGGACACCGTGACGATATCGATCGGCTGGTTGCTGTTGTAGAGCCGGGCAACTGCCTCGAAAATCGCTTGGTGGGCCGGGACGTAGAAGTCCTCGGGGGCGAGCTTGTCCATCACCGAGTTGGCGGCGTCGGACGAGAGCATCACTGCCCCGAGGACCGACTCCTCAGCTTCGAGATTATGCGGAGGCACACGACCTGAACTTCCCCGCGATTCGGGGCGAGCCGTCGAGCGGCCCGTTGGAGGTCGGGCCTCAGCCGTCATCAGGCCGGGATGATGTCCAACGAGAGCGGGAACTCAACGTCGGAATGCAGCTTGATGATTGCCTCGTGGAGTCCGATCGTCTTGATCGGCTCGGCGAGCCGCACCGTTCTGCGATCGAGTTCGATTCCCGTGAACTTCTGCACTCCCTCAACGACGTCGGCGACACCGATCGAGCCGAACAACTTGCCCTCGTCACCTGCCTGGGCGGCGATGACCACCCGGGTACCGGCGAGCTGCGTAGCAATGAGCTGGGCAGCGTCCCGGCCGCGTCGTTCGGTCTCCTCGCGAGCC
This sequence comes from Acidimicrobiia bacterium, assembly GCA_029210695.1. Classification (NCBI taxonomy): domain Bacteria; kingdom Bacillati; phylum Actinomycetota; class Acidimicrobiia; species Acidimicrobiia bacterium. The sequence goes on along the minus strand of JARGFH010000003.1, from coordinate 5,716 downwards.
TTGTTGGCCGCTTCAGCATTCTTGAGGGCACCGTCGCTGGCCTTCACGGCCAGGTGCTTCGGAAGAAGGAAGTTGCGGGCATACCCGTCCGATACCTGGACGACCTGGCCGGCTGCGCCGACCCCGTCCACGTCTTTGATCAGTATGAGCTTGGTCATCGGCTCGTGTACGGCATCAGCGCCATCTCACGGGCGTTCTTGATGGCCAGGGCCACCTCACGCTGGTGCTGGGTGCAGTTCCCGGTCACACGGCGGGAGCGAATCTTCGCCCGATCCGACATGTACTTACGGAGGATCGCCACATCTTTGTAGTCGACGTACTCGATCTTCTCTTTGCAGAAGTAGCAGACCTTCTTCTTGAATCGCCGCCCGTTCTCGGGCCGGCGCTTTCTACGTTTGTTATCGGGGCGTGCCATGTTGTCTCCTAGAACGGCGCTTCGTCGGGGCCGTATGTCTCGCGGGCGACGGGCGCAGCCGGCATCGACGTCGCGGCTTTGTCGCCCCAATCGCCTCCACCCTGCTTCTGTGTCTTCGTTACGGTTGCGGTGGCCCACCGGAGGCTGGGGCCGAGTTCGTCGATGGAAATCTCAACAACCGACCTCTTGTCGCCGTCCGTTGTTTCCCAACTGCGTTGCTCGAGGCGGCCGGTAACGATCACCCGCATGCCCTTCTGCAATGACTCGGCTGCATTCTCAGCGGCCTCACGCCAGAGCGTTCCGCCCAGGAAACTGGTCTCTTCTTGCCATTCGCCGGCTTGATCACGCCAGCGCCGGTTGACGGCACAACGAATCTTCGCCATCGCCACGCCGGATCCGGTGAACCGAAGTTCAGGATCCTCGACCAGATTGCCGATAACGGTCACGGTATTTGTCGCCATGTTCTTCTCTCCTCGGGATGGACACCCTCACTATGCGGGCAGGGTGTGACAGATCCCGTTTCTCAGCGGTTATCTCGTCGCACGACCTTGTGACGTACGACGGCGTCGGACAGAGTCAGTGCCCGATCGAGATCTTCGAGTGCCTCGGGCGATGCTTCAAGATCGAATTGCACGACCGAGTAGAAGCCCTCTCGAATGTGGTTGATCTCATAGGCAAAACGGCGCTTGCCCCAGAAATCGCTGTCCGTGACCTCGGCGCCACGTGCTTTGAGCAGCGCTTCGATCTCGGCGACCTTCAACCGAACATCGGCCTCCGCGATTTCGGGCCGGTGAATGGTCATCACCTCGTAGTTCCTCATCTGTTCTCCTCCTCTGGACATCCACCTGCGTGGAAGGCCCCGCCGATCTGACGGAGCAGGATGGACGCGTAGCTTCTCAAAGCCGCGCGGGAAGTGCCGCGAGTGTAACCAGGACGGCCCGTTCGCGGAAGCTGACTCTTCAGGTGTTTTTGCTGTTCTCGCCACAATGACGGGAATCGCGGGTGACGGGCCGGGAGCCGACCGGCTAGATGAGGACGGTTTCCCCGTGGCCGGGAGTGAGAATCCTGCGACTCAACCGTTCGGCGATGGCGTCTTGAAGACCATCCATGGCTTCGGGATCGCCGTGCACTGCTATGACTTGCTCGGGTGGCGTAGGTGCCGACGCCAGCCAGTCGACCAATTCCGAACGGTCGGCGTGCACCGAGAAGGACGGTACCGACGCCACCTCGGCTCTGACCGGCCAGAACTCACCGTGCATCTTGACCCGATCTTCGCCATCGACCAGTCGCCGGCCCCTGGTTCCAGCAGCCTGATAGCCGACCAGGATGACCGCCGACTTTGGATCGGGTAGCACTCGCTTGAGGTGGTGGAGCACGCGTCCACCCGTTGCCATACCGGACGCAGAGATCACGATGAACGGTGGTCGAGCCCGGTTGATCGCCTTCGAGTCTTCCACCGACTCAGTGATCGTGAGGTCGCCCGGGTCGAAGATCTCAGGTCGCCCAACTATCGAATCGAGAATCTCATGTTGGCCTTCGGCGACTGCGCGGACGTAGAAGCCAAGCGCCGAGCGAGCCATCGGCGAATCCAAGAACACGGGAATCCTGGGAATAGTCCCAGCCTGCATCAGGCTTCGAAGTGCGACCAGAACCACCTCGGTTCGGTCGACCGCGAACGCCGGAATCACCACCGAGCCCGCCTGCGCGACGGTCCGGGAGATCACCGCGCCCAGTTCGTCGGTACCGTCCGCCTCGGGATGCTCTGTATCGCCGTACGTCGACTCCATGATCACGGTCCCGGCCGCCGGTGGAGGGTCGGGAGGATCCAGGATCGGATGCCGGCCACGCCCCAGATCTCCCGATACATGCAGCGGGGCTGTGCCGTCGTCAAACTCGAGCAGGACCGAGGCGGAGCCGAGGATGTGTCCGGCTCGATACAAGCGCAGCTTGACACCATCCGCGATGCGCACCGCTTCATCCCAGGGTGCCACCCGGAACAGCGAGGCTGCCACGATCGCGTCGTGCTCCGTATACAGCGGCAGAGCGGGTGTGTGTTTCGTGTAGCCCTTGCGATTCGCTCGCTCTGCGTCGTGTTCTTGTATTCGACCTGAATCCGCCATCACTACCGAAGACAGCCGCCCGGTCGCCTCACTTGCCCAGACGCTGCCCGAGAAGCCCTCTCGCACCAGAGCGGGGAGATACCCGACATGATCGAGGTGGGCATGCGATACAACAACCGTGTCGATCGTCGCCGGGTCTATCGGGAACTCCGCCCAGTTCATCTCGCGCAATCGCTTGTGGCCCTGGAAGAGACCACAGTCGACCAGGACGCGTGCCTTCGGGGTCTCGACGAGGAATTTCGATCCGGTTACCGTGCGCGCCGCGCCGAGGAAGCGGACGAGGGGCCGGGGCGGTCGATCGGTCACAGGGACAAGCTTAGAAGACCGGCGTTGGCCAACAAGCCGGGCAGAGGCCGATCCTGCTCAGCCTGACAGGCGCTGCTCTTCGCGGGCCCGGCGCACACGCTCGCCCAACCCAAACCGCGAGGCAGAGCGCAGATCGATCACCACTCCCACGGAGTCGGCAAACGACGCCGGGTCATCACTGACGAAGATCCACTTCTCGTTCTGCATCAGGAATCCAAACTCCCTAATCGAGCGTCGTTCGAAGCTCGCTTCGTCGAGGCGCAAGGAGCCGATCCATTTCCCCGGGGATCCGACGATCGTGCACTTGCCGTCGGAAACCTGGAACAGAATACGCGTGTCGGCAAAATTCGGACGTTGAAGGGTTCCGCTATGTCGCGTCATACCCATCACGTTACCCGCCAGATTCGATGCGTGGCGGGTAACGGGCAGTCAAGTGCCGGGGGCGATTCGACCATCACTAACGCGCTTGGGAGCGATTTCGAGGTGGTCGGGGCGGGTCCTGCGTGCCGGTCGCGCATTCCAGCTCACAAATCCAGCCGGGCATCGTCCGGCAGATCGACGAGAGCGCCGGCGGGTGCTTCGAGCGCAAACCGGTATGGAAGACCAACGTCGTAGTGCGGACAGGGGTCGGCCGCGCAGGGAACCATGCTCAAACCACCGACGAACGCACCGTCGTTGTCGAAGAAAGCGATGTCGAGGGCGATCAAGGTGTTCTTCATCCAGAATGCCCCGGAGCGCTCCTCTTCGAACACAAACAGCATGCCGTCGAGTTCGCCGAGATCCTCAACAAACATCAACCCCTGCTGCCGGAGTGCCGGCGAATCGGCGAGCGCGACGATCCAGGTCCGACCGTCGAGACTGATCTCAGTCGTATCGAACCCGACGACGTCACCCGTAGCTGATTCTGCGTCGATCGTCGTGCCGGTCGAGGTGGTCGAGGTGATCGAGGTGGTCGTTGACCCGAAGGTGACCTCAGGTTGCGCGGTCACCGGGGCGATGGCCACAACTGTCGAGGTGGTTGCGACGGACGAGGAGCACCCCGACAGCGTTACCAGGACAGCGGCCAGGAAAGGTCGCTTGATGGCCCCTCCAATAAAGCTTGCTCGGCCTCTTCGGCCATGTGGTAGGTCTCGGCATCGGACGGGAAGGCACCCGACTGCACGTCTTGGAAGAACTGCCGGAGGCCTTCCACCGCCTGCCCTTTCAGATCCGCATACTGCCGCACGAACTTGGGCAGTTTGCCGTCGTGCATTCCGAGCACGTCGTGAAACACCAGAACCTGTCCGTCGGTGCCGGAACCTGCGCCGATGCCGATCGTCGGAACAGAGACTTCCTTCGTGATGATCTGCGCGAGGACATCCGGAACGCCTTCCAGGACGATTCCGAAGACACCTGTTTCGGCAAGGGCAATCGCGTCGGAGAGCATCTGGCGAGCCTCTTCAACTGCCTTCCCCTGAACCCGGTACCCGCCCATCGCATGGACGGACTGCGGCGTGAGTCCGAGGTGGCCCATCACCGGGATCTCGGCCCTCAGGATCGCCTCAACAACCGGGATGCGTTTCCGTCCGCCTTCGAGCTTGACCGCTTCCGCCCCGCCCTCCCGGACCAGACGTCCGGCATTGCGCACGGCATCTTCTACCGACACGTGGTAACTCATCCACGGCATATCCCCGATCAGGAGCGAATCGGGTTCCGACCGGGCGACTGCCGCGGTGTGATGGATCATGATGTCCAGGTCGACGTCGAGGGTCGACTCGAATCCGAGAACGACGTTGGCGAGCGAATCGCCGACCAGGATCATGTCGGCGCCGGCCTCCGATGCGATCCGTGCGGTCGGCACGTCGTAGGCGGTCACCATCGTGAGTTTCTGGCCGCCTTTGCGAGCCCGGATGTCGGGGACGGTGATCTTGCCACCCATAGTGCTCCTCCGATCGTCGCTTCGATCGTGAAATGTCTGAGACAAGGGTAGTGGAGAGCCCGCGGTTGAAGCCTCGGGACGCAGCCTTGCCGCTAGTTTGCCGGTATGGCACGCACCGATATCAGTATGACCCTCGAGGAGATCGACGCCTTTCTGGCCACGGGTCGGAACCTCCAGGTGGCGACGAAGGGTCTCGACGGGTGGCCGCATGTCACCACCCTCTGGTACACCATGCGCAACGGCTTGATCACGTTTCGTTCGTTCCGGCGTTCTCAGCGGATCGTCAACCTCGGCCGTGATCCGCGGCTCACCGTGCTCGTCGAAACCGGCGACACCTACGAGAACCTCCGCGGCGTCATGGTGAAGGGAACTGCCGAACTCTCAGACGACAGGCAAGAAGTGCTGAAGGTATACGGAGCCGTCGCCGCCAAGTACCAGTTCGATGGTACGGCTCTCGATCCTGAGGCTGCGGAGGCTCTGTTCGGTGCCCGTGCAGCCAAGAACACCGTGGTCACCGTACATCCCGATCGTATCGCGTCGTGGGATCACCGTAGGTTGGGCGGTGCCTACTAGGTGGCTGCCGAAAAAGTTGGTGGTTGTGGGTCGGGGGTGCTCGCGTTCGAGGTCGTTTTCGGTCACACTGGAGCCATGATCTTCTTTGGAGCTTGCGATGCTTGGTACTGCTGATCGTCAGGGGAGTTTCTTGGGGGTGGATTCGCTTCTGGTGCCGCTTTTCGAGGGCGACGACTCGTCGTTTTATGCCCGGATGGCGGCCCACGGTGACAGCCTCGTGAGGGACGAGGATTTCGCTGACTGCTACTCGACGGGTACGGGACGCCCTTCGATTCCGCCTTCGCTGCTGATGAAGGTGGTGCTGTTGCAGGTGCGCGACGATGTGAGCGATCGGGAGGCGGCGCGGCGAGCGGCCAAGGATCTCGACTGGAAGCGGGCCCTCGG